>JANXQZ010001247.1 GCA_025353235.1 Bryobacterales bacterium | reverse complement strand
CCCTTCATGGGCGCGTCAAAAGATTTCTTATCGTACCCAAGCGACAGGGTGATTGATGAGTTATAAGGAATGCTGTTCAGCAGGCTGGCCAAAACACCATCGAACGGCATCAGCAATTTCCCCGCAGAATAAGCGGGAGCGCCGATGAAAATCTGCTCGGTCGCGATCCAGTTCCCGCTCACTCGCACGCGGTACCCGTCTGGCGTACGCTCGATAGCTTGGGCTTCTCCTCGAACCACATCAGCCGCGGGTGCCAACCGATCGACCAGCGTACCGAGCCCGCCTTTCAACGTTTTGAACAGCGAACCGCCCGATCCGTGACGCTTGCGCCCAGCTAGCACGCCGCGCGATAAGCTTCCATATTTCGATTCAATCTCGACGAAACGCGTTAGCACGCTATTCACGCTCAGCGTTTTCGGATCGCCTCCAAATACGCCGGCGAGCAGCGGCTCTGTAAGATAGTCCAAAGCCTCACGGCCAAAGTGATCGAGGATGAACTCTTCTACGGATCGATCTGCGCGCGGCCCGCAGGGTTTGCGGAACGTCTCGAGCCCCATGCGTATCTTGGCGGGCCAACCGATGAGCCGCGTTGCGATCAGCGGCAGCACCTTGGTTGGGACCATCATCATCATTCCATCGGGAAGAGGCAGCAGGCGCCCATTGCGCACAACGTAAGTGACTCGCAGGTGATCGTTGGAGTCGATTACTTCATCGGCCAGCCCGACTTCCCGAATGAGTTCCAGTGCCCAGGGTTTCGAGGAAAGGAAACTATCGGGCCCGGTCTCTAGCAGGCAGCCTTGGACGTTCTCGGTGCGTATGGTCCCGCCAAGATGCGATGATCTCTCAATCAGCGTGGCTCGCAAGCCAGCCTGATTTAAATAGTGCGCAGCCGCTAACCCGCTAATTCCCCCGCCAATAATGAGGACGCGGTTGTTCACCCAGTCCCTTATTGCAATTTGAATTCGCGGACCAGCTCGACGACCGCTTTCACGTTTTCCACCGGAGTCTCCGGCAGAATCCCGTGACCTAAGTTAAAAATGTGGCCAGGACGCGATCCGGTTCTCTTGAGCAGTTCATGAACCCGGACGCGCAACTCCGGAAGGGGGGAAAACAATACCGCTGGATCGAGATTGCCCTGCACGGCGGAGCGATAGCTAATATCCGTCCAGGCCTGATCGATATTTACCCGCCAATCCACTCCCATGACGTCGCCGCCTGCCGCATGCAACTCGCGAAAGAAGCCTGCCGCTCCCGTTCCGAAGTGAATGACAGGTACGCTGGACGAGCGGACGCGTTCGATCAAGGCGCGGGAATATGGAGCGACAAAACGCACGTAATCATCCGGTCCAAGCGCACCCACCCAGCTATCGAACACCTGAATCGCGCGCGCCCCTGCCGCCACTTGAGCGATCGCAAATGGACCCAGCACGTCTACCAGCTTGCCCATTAGCCGACGCCAGAGAGTCTCATCCTTATACATCATCTGCTTGGTGCGCAGGAAGGTCTTCGAGGGGCCGCCTTCGATCATGTAACTGGCCAGCGTGAAAGGCGCGCCAATGAAACCGATCACCGGAACCTTGCCCGCCAACTGGCGAACTACCAACTGGATGGCTTCGCCGACGTAGCCGAGTTCGTCCGTGTTCCCCGTGGATAATGAATCGACATCCGAGGAAGTCCGGATAGGGTTTTCAATTACGGGACCCTCGCCCGATACGAACTTAAGCTTGAGGCCGAGGGGCTCTACCGGCAGCAACAAATCGGCGAAAATAATCGCAGCGTCGACGTCCAGAACTTCGATAGGTTGCAGCGTGACGGTGGCGGCGAGGTCTGGCCGCTTGCAGATTTCCAGGATCGAGTTCTTCGCGCGAATCTCGCGGTACTGCTTCATATAGCGGCCCGCTTGGCGCATGAACCAGACCGGTCGAACATCGGTCGGTCGGCGCTTGCAAGCATCTAAAAATCGACTATTCATTGAAGCCATGCGCATGGCACACCCGCCCTGTCCTCGCAAAAAAAGATGCGAAAATCCTTTTTCTTATGTTTGGCCGCCCATTGGCGACCCAGTATATAGTACGGCTTCGCCCAAGCCTCGCTGTCGATGGTCCTGGGAGCGACCACCGAAGTGGAGAGCGTGCCTTGCGACGGGAAACCTGTTCTGGGATCCATTATGTGGCTGTAGAGCTTTCCTTCGGCGAGAAAATATTTCTCGTAATTCCCAGAAGTGGAAAGCGACTGATCCTTCAAAACCACGCTGGCAACCGATTCTCTTTCATTCTTCGGATTCTTGATATTCAACGTCCAGCCGCTTTCGCCCGGAGGCGCTCCCATTGCGTAAATGCTGCTTCCGGCAGCGGAAACCAGCGCCGACGTAACCCCGTTCGCTCGCAGAAGTTCGACAATTTTGTCAACGGCATAGCCCTTTCCAATTCCGCCTGGATCCAGTTCCACGCCTTGGCGGGCAAAGCGGACGGTATGCTGCTTCTCATCCAGGAGAATATTCTGGTAGCCCACTTTTGAAAGAGATCCGCGCACTTCGGCGCGGTGGGGCAAGTGGCCTGAGCCTTTATAAAAACCCCAAACCTTCATCAGCGGACCCACCGAAATATCGAACGCTCCTTCACTCTCTTTGCTGTACTCGACGCAGGCGGAAAGCAGTTGAAACAACTCGGCGGAGACCGACACAGCCCGATTGGCCGCCTCGCGGTTCACCTCGCTCCATTCGCTGTCCGGCAGATAATTAGAAAGCAAACGATCCAGCCGACGAGCCTCTTCTAGCGCCTGCGCGACGTTGGCCTGGAGTTTATCCCGGTCTTCGCCATAAATCACCACAGAATACGTGGAGCCCATTGCGTCCACGCTGCCCTCCGCTCGCATCCGTTCGGATTTCGAGGCTGGTCCAGGAGTGGCCAACAGCGCCGTGGCAAACAACAAAGTTAGCACAGGACGTTTCATTCCACGTCTTTTTTTTCGGGTTCCTCGTCGGTGTCGCGCGGACGACCCTTCTTTATGCGCTTAAGGAGGTGCTGAAGCCGGTCGCCCAGCATGGCCGTGGCGTCCGCTTCGAAATACAAGTCGGGGATGCGGTACATGTCCAGCCGGTTCGCTAACTCTCTCTTGAGAAAAGACTTTGCGTTTTCGAGAGCTGTCAGGGCAGGCTCGGCGTCTTCGCCGGTGGAGGCCGCGACGCGGATCACGGCGCGACGTTTGTTAGGGGAGATTTCGACGGCGGTGACGATGATGGAAGCTAAGCGAGGGTCGGACATTTCGTAGCCGATGATTTCAGCGATCTCTTCCCGAATCGCCTCGGAGATTCTTTCGGTACGATAGTCCATGGATTCGCGTATTGCCGCAGGCCCGCGCAAGATTGGGCCGACGATGAGTCGAGTGACCCCGGTATTATCATCGCATAGTGTCGTGATTTGAACGAGCTGAATTAGCGCTTTCGGGTTTCAGCAAGTGTAAGCTGGCTGCGCGGTCGAAAACCCTTGCCACGCTGCTGAGAGCCCCGGGCCGATTGGCAATCGGCCGCAGGTAAACAACCTGCCCTACAGCGGATCAGTGCGGGCTAATGCGCCAAGCCGCGCAACCCGGGTGGCTGGCGGGAGACGGGCGGCGATCACACCGACGGCGCTGACGAGCAGATCAAACCGTTCGCCGAGTTGATCCATGCGCACCCCGAGTTGGTCGATGCGCTTTTGTGCAGCAATGCCGCTCTCGGCTAATATCACCATCACTTCGTCTAGGCGCACGACGTTATCGGCCAACTTTTCGACCACCGCCTCAAGCCGGGCAAGTTTGACCTCGTGCTTCGCTTGGCTGTCCAATAGAAACTCGATTGTCTTCTCTACGTTCATGTCTCTCTCATTCTACCCATTCCAGCGTAACGCCGACCAGCGTAGGGCCGAGCAGCGATGCAGCTTCTCGCTCCACGCCTTGCAGGACCTGCTCGGCGTGTCCGTGATCGGCGGAAACAGTGACTGCTGAGATCAGCGCCCGCTGCCAAAGATCGTGATAATCAATCTCGGCCACGGCCACGTTGAACTTACCCCTCAGACGGTCCTTTAGACCTTTGACTGTATGCCGTTTATCCTTCAGCGAATGGGCGTCTGGAAGCCGAAGCTCCAGATTCAAAACGCCAATGCTGGGCATTGAGAATGCTACTTGATTACTTCGGGAGCTACCCGCTCCGTGATGAACGCCTCGATGATGTCGCCCGCCTTCATGTCCGGATAGTTCGCAATGGTAACGCCGCATTCAAAGCCAGCCTTCACCTCGGTCACATCGTCTTTGAAGCGCTTCAGCGTATCGATCTTGCCCGTGTGAACAACCACGTTGTCCCGCAACAGCCGGATCTGGCTGCTGCGCTTGACGAAACCGTCGAGCACATAACTGCCAGCCACATTGCCCACCTTGCTGATGCGGAAGACCTCGCGAATTTCGACGCGCCCCTGGTAGACCTCTTTGAATACCGGTTCCAGCATGCCCGTCATCGCGCGCTTGATCTCGTCGGTCAAGTCGTAGATGATCGTGTGCAGACGGATATCGACCTTCTCCTGCTCGGCAAGCGCAACCGCGTTGCGCTCGGGCCGGACGTTGAAGCCGATCACCACTGCGGTCGAAGCTGAAGCCAATAGAATGTCGGATTCATTGATGGCACCCACTCCGCTGCGGATTACCCTAATTCGAACTTTGTCGTTCGAGAGCTTCTGCATCATGTCCGTCAGAACTTCGGCAGTTCCGCCGACGTCCGTTTTGACGATGATGTTCAACTCCTTGACCTCGCCTTCCTTGGCCATCTCGTTGAACTTCTCGAGCGTGATTCGTCCGCCCTTGGACATCGCGACGTCGCGCGCCTTGGATTCGCGATAGAGGACGATCTGCTTCGCCTTCGCCGTATCGGTGACAACCTGCACTGTGTCGCCGACGTCGGGCAGCGAATCCAGACCCAGCACCTCGACCGGCATCGACGGCTCGGCTTCGCGCAAGGGACGGCCACGATCGTCGAACATGGCGCGAACCTTGCCGAAAACAGCGCCGCAAATCAGGTAATCGCCCACGCGCAGCGTACCGTTGCGAACCAGCACCGTTGCCACCGGCCCCCTTCCACGATCCAGTTGCGCTTCGAGCACGGTCCCAACCGCCGGACGGTCCGGGTTGGCTTTGAAGTCTCCTAAATCCGCAACCAGCAGAATCATCTCAAGCAGTAGATCCAGGTTGGTTTTAGCCCTGGCCGATACCGGAACCATTACCGTATCGCCGCCCCACTCCTCGGGAACAAGCCCGCGATCCGACAACTGCTGCTTGATACGATCAGGCTGGGCATCGCCCTTGTCGATTTTGTTAATCGCGACGATGATGGGAACCCCGGCAGCCTTGGCGTGATCGATCGCCTCCAGCGTTTGCGGCATTACGCCATCGTCGGCGGCCACCACCAGCACCACGATATCGGTGACTTTGGCCCCCCGGGCACGCATACGGGTGAACGCTTCGTGACCAGGAGTATCGATAAACACGATCTTGCGGCCGTTCTTCTCGATGTAATACGCGCCGATATGCTGCGTGATTCCGCCTGCTTCCTTGTCAGCGACGTGCGTGAGACGAATGGCATCCAGCAGCGAAGTCTTACCGTGATCGACGTGGCCCATGATGGTGACCACAGGAGCCCGCCTGACCAGATCCTTCGGCACCTCGGTCATTTCGATGCCCTGCGTGGACTCTTGCTCGAAGCTCACCTTGTTGGTGGAAGCGCCGAAGTCGCGGGCCAACTGCTCCGCCATTTTCGTGTCAAGAGTCTGGTTAATGGTGGCGAAGATCTTCTTCTCCACCAGCTTCTTGATCACCATGTTGGCCTTAACGCCCAGCTTCTCGGAAAGCTCCTTGACGGTTACGCCATCGGCAATGGTAATCTCGCGATCGATGGGCGGCGGCGCCATCTGCTGGTCGCGCCGCGAGGGCATGCGAACGCGACCCTCTTCCTGCTCCACATCGCGGTGACGCTCGCGGGAAACCGGCTTGCCTTGATGTCGGCGCTGCTGTTCGGTGACTGGAATCGCAGATGGCGGCTCTACCCGCGACGACGGCGATGTGGGGTGCATTGGGCGCGCCCTGGCACCAATGGGACGCGCTCCGCCGGGGAAAGATCCTGGCGTGCCGGGTCCGCGCTGCGGTCCTTGATTGGGCCGTATGGGGCCTCGATAAAGGGGTTGGCCTGGAACCGGTCCTGAAGCAGCCTGACGCGGCGGCGGAGGCAATCCCGGACGAGGCGCCTGGGGCACCGGAGGCTGGCTGGGAATTGGGCGGCTCTGCTGCAAACGGGCAAGCATCGCCGGGTTTGGCGGCACGATTGGGCGCGCGGCAGGCTGTCCCGCGAGGTTAGGACGCACTTGGGCGCGCAGCGGCACGTTCGGAGAAGCCGTCATGCTGGGCTGCGCCGGCTGACCCGGAGGCGGAGCTGGCGGACGCTGCGGCAGCGGAGCGGAGCGCGCTGGAATAATCGGCGTGCCTGGTCGCGCCGATCGCAGAGGCATTTGACTCTGTGGCGGCGGCGCGCTTGGTCCCGGACGAGGCTGGCTCGGCATGGCGCTGGCTTGCGGAGCCGAAGGGAGCGGTTGCCGGGGACCCGAGAGTATCTGCCCAGGCCGCGGCGGAGGTGCCGACGGCACTGGTTTCCCCTGTATGGGAGCAGTCCGAGTCTGCGGCTGAAGCGGGGCTGACGGCGACGGATGCGGGGGAGCCTGCGGAAGCGCTTCCCGAGCGGCGGGTGGCGGAGGGGCGGCGGGCGAAGCCGATGCAGCCGGAGGCCTAGGTGCCGGATAGGGCACTGGCGGAGGCGGAACCATTCTCGTTGGTGCGGCTCCCCCAGCCAACGGAGGCCGAATAGGCGCGGGCCGCATGCGCGGCATGTCTTCGATGCGTGCCGACGGTTCAACACGAGCCGCTGGCATCTCCATCGGCGGGGCAGACACCGCCGGGGCTACGGGGCTTTCGTTCGGATCGTCAGTCTTCTCAAACGCATGCCTTACGAGGTTTGGCGATGCGCTCTCGGTCGCGATTGCAGACGTTGGAACGGCAGCCTCCAAATGCGTTTCCGGTTGCGTACCCTGGTAAGCGGGCTCGTTGGGTCCGAAGGCGCCGGC
>JANXQZ010001225.1 GCA_025353235.1 Bryobacterales bacterium | reverse complement strand
CTCATAATTTCGAGCTGCCTCTTCCACCAGTGTTTTGAGCTCAAGCGGAGTTGATCTCAAAGGCAAAGACAAATCCGAGGAAGACGCAAGCGCCCCAACGATGCGGCTCTCAACCACCCTTGACGAAATCACTACCGTCTTAACTATTTGACCCGAACGTGGGTCCGCTCTGAGGCTGGGCACCACCTTAGCTTTAGGAGACGAAAGACTGGCCGAGCTGAGAACCCCCGCCCCGAGAATGACATACAAGCAAAACCGCATCTGTTGTATCAACCCGATTATAACCGGATTCTCCTTCCTTTCAAACACTTTGTGGAAAAACGCTTCGATTCAGCGCGAATGGTATCATTTTCTCATGCAGCGGGCCGGATTTGTCCTCGTCGGCGGCGCAAGCACTCGGATGGGTGGCGACAAGGCGCTGCTTCGCCTTGGAGAGGCAACCCTGGTGGAGTCGGCTGCGGGCAAGGTAGCGGCCGCCGTTCAATGTGTCGCTCTGATCGGCTCTCCCGAGCGGTATGGTCAATTCGGATATCCCGTTTATGCCGACAAGAGTCCCGGTTGCGGCCCGATGGGAGGTCTTCAGACCCTTCTTCAGCTTGGGTTGGCGGAGTGGAATCTTGTGATCGCCTGCGATATGCCCCGAGTGTCCAGCATTTTCCTGAACGCACTGACCGCACGAATCGATGGCAGTCCCACCCAGTCGACCTGCATCGTCCCCACTGGCCCCGATGGTCCCGAACCGCTCTGCGCGATCTACCACGCCAGTTGTCTGCCTGCTGTCGACTCAGCCATCACGAACCGCCGCTTCAAAATGCGCGATCTGCTCCTCAAATTAAACGTGCTCCCCGTCATGTCCTATGAATCGGCAGTTTTCACCAATGTGAATACCCCGGCGGACTGGACCCAACTGCTGGCGAGATAAATGACTGGCAACGGTTCTCCCTCGCCCAGCGCCGATGAGCGGCTGCACTACATCGAATTTCGCCATGTGTATAAGACATTCGACCGCCCTGTTTTAGTCGATGTCAACTTTTTCCTGGACGCAGGCAAGACTTTGGCGATCATCGGGCGCAGCGGCGTGGGCAAGTCGGTGAGCCTGGGCCACATCATGGGGTTTCTAAAGCCGGACCAGGGCCGGGTCTTTGTCGCTTATCAGGACACGACCGACTACACAGAGGCGGAGATGCGCAAGATTCGCAAGAAAGTGACCATGGTGTTTCAATCCGGCGCGCTCTTCGATTCACTGACGGTGGCGGAAAATATCTTGTTTTCCCTGGAACTGCGCGACGACTACAACGAGAAGAATAAGCACGACGTAGTGGACGGCTTGCTCCGTTTGGTGGATTTGCAGCAGTTTGCGGACTCCTATCCAGCGGACCTTTCAACCGGATACAAGCGTGCGGTGGCCATTGCGCGTGCCTTGGCGGCCCAACCCGAATGCGTACTCTACGACGAGCCAACGACGATGGTGGATCCGATCATGTCGGACCATCTTGGAAACTTGATGTTGCGGCTCAAGCGCGATCTTAACCTGACCTCTGTGGTGGTGACGCATGACCTCGACCTAATGCGCAAGGTGGCGGACAGCGTGATGTTTCTGTATGAGGGGCACGCGATCTACTTTGGCCCTGTCAGCGATTTGGGTAAATCGGAGCACCCGCATATCCAGGAGTTTCTGGCTATGGACAGGGTGGAACTTTGACCGCTTTGCAGTTTTTGGGCAAATTGCCCTGAAGTTTACGCACACTTGGCCCGATATACAAGCGGAGGATAAATGGCGACTGAAAGCATCATGCCGTGCGACCCGGCGAGGTCCCCGGTTACGTTCCCAGCTGCGCCCCCATCGGGCGGCCCAATTTTGATAGCGGAAGACAACGCTATCAACCAAAAGGTGATTGAGCGCATGGTCCAGAAGCTTGGCTATCGCGTGAAACTCGTGGCCAACGGCCGCGATGCCATTGAGGCGTTGTCGCGCGACAATTACGAGTTGATCTTCATGGACTGTCAAATGCCGGAGATGGACGGGTTCGAAGCCTGTCGCGAGATTCGGAAGAATGAAGGTGGCACCCGGATTCCCATTGTGGCCATTACCGCGAATGCCATGAAGGGCGATCGGGAGCGCTGTTTAGCGGCTGGCATGGACGATTATGTCAGCAAACCATTCAAGCAAGACGACCTGCGCGTTGTGATCGAGCGCTGGATGCCTGCCAAGCTCGCGTTAACGGTTTAGGCCCGATCTAATTACCGCCCGGAGTGAACCCTTATTTCTTCGGAGGGTTGATCATGATGTGGGCGCCCGCCGTCCCTGGAGACATCAACCACGGTGCGTTATCGCTCGCCTTGGTGGAGAGACCGGTCGATTGGGGCGTGGCGAACGGCACGTAGATTACCCATCGCAGGTAGGATTTCGTCACCTTCCCGCTGCTGGCATCGAAGCCAGTGCCCGTGAGTACGTAAAGCGTTCGGGGCTCGCGCGGCAGCGAGAGTTTCCCGTCCGCAACCTCTTTCCAACGCACGTCGTTACGCTGCTGTCCGGTAACTTTCTGAGCCACGAGTTCGCGCCCACGAGCCATGTACGGCTCCAGTTCCCGGTGATAACAGGCAGCGCTGAATGAACTCTTGGCTGGATCGCTTGCCAGGCAGATGAGTTCGTTCTTTCCCTCTCGAAGTTTGACCAGCTCTCCCTTGGGATTGTAGCCGAGGACGGCTGCTCCTTCGCGCAGCTCGGCCGGCGCGGCAAGAACCGCAGCAGCAATCTGGGTCTCCGGGGGCGGCACCTCGGCACCCCTCAACGTCGCTGTAAAAAGAACGGTCAAGTACAGGATGTTCGTTTTCATATAACTTGTCTACCTTATCACCGCGCACGGCCTGCCCGTTAAATCGCACAGCGTACAGCCAGTGAAACCATGATGCCAGATAGAATCTATGGTGATGACGGCGGGCAAAATCATTCGCTCGACGATCCCGCTCAGCACCTTGCCCACGATTACGATCGGCGGGGTCACAGCGCTCGTTTCTTACGCCAAGCTGGTGGCGTCCGGAAAGTTTCAAATCAACGTCACGGTGCCGAACGTGGGTGGAGTAGACCAACTGATCACAATCGCCATGGGCTCCTCCGTGTCGCAAGGCGGCGCTGTGCTGGCGATTAGCCGCTGATCGCTTGCCAGACTTCCGCAGCATCCGGGAATCGATTCGCGGGATCCCGTTCCAAGCAGCGCAGGATCGCACGGTCCCATGCGCGGGGGAGATCGGGAGCTATCGCGCGCGGCGAGGGCGGCTCCGCTTTCAGACGGTTCGCTGCAATCTCCAACTGCGAACGTCCCGTGAATGGCTGGCAACCAGTGACCATTTCATACAGCACCACTCCAAACGCATAAATGTCAACACCCGATGTTACGGCTCCGCCTAAGAGCTGCTCCGGCGCCATATAGGCAAGTGTGCCCACAATCTGTCCGGTTCTGGTAAGTGTTTTCAAATCCGCAGGCCGCGCTTCGCTGCGAGCTAGGCCGAAATCGGTAACCACGGCGCGCAGGCCCCCACCCGCCATCGGCTCAAGGATGATGTTCTCGGATTTGAAATCACGGTGGATGACGCGCGCGCGATGGGCCGCTGAGAGTGCGCCAGCAAGCTGTTCCGCTACCACGCGAGCTTCACCAAGATCTAAAGGACCAGCACGGTGAATCCGGGCACCCAGCGTTTCGCCTCGCAGCAGCTCCATCGTCAGAAACATAACTTCCCCGCCATCCTGAAGCGGATGCAGGTGGATATCATGGATCCGGCAAACGCCAGGATGGGCGATTCTCTTCGCGGCGTGAACTTCCTGCAGGAGGCGACCGCGCATACGCTCCTGATCGGCAATGTCCGAGCGAATGGTTTTTAGCGCGACTGACTCCCCCAGGACCAGATCCTGGGCCTCGTACACTTGGCCCATTCCTCCAGAACCGAGCAGGCGCACGACGCGGAACCGATCTGAGAGCACATGGCCAGCCTCAAACGTTGTGGGTTCACATGGAGGTGGAGGGAGCGAAGGACAAACTGCCAGCCCGCGGTCGGCTTCTTCGGCATACCGAAGCAGGGACTCGACTTCAAGACGCAGAGCGCTATCGTCGGGAGAGGCTGCGATGAGGAAGGAAGCGCGCTGGCCGGACTCAATGCCCAAAGCCGCATGGTACAGCGACTCGACCAGCTTCCAGCGCTCGGGATCCATATGAGGGAGTTATAGCATTTCAGGTTAAAGGGGAGCATTTACCATGCTCCCCCTCTTCTTGCTACTTGATGGTGAAATCCGATTCCATTTTAACCACCGTGTAGGGGTTCCACGTGGACAGGTTGTAGAAGACTCTCAGCGTGTTGCCGTCCCGCTCCGTGAAGCGCCCGATAATCTCAGGTGCAAAAGGGCCGCCAGTCTTTGTAAAAGCCTCCGAGCCAAAGGGGTCCAGCCCGCTCCCGATAATCGGTCCCGCAGGACCGGAATAAGCTTCCTTCGTGAGCATGATGCCGGAGGGAAGAGCGGTCGGGCAGGTATTGTCTTTCGGATTGCTCTGGTCGTAGGTGTGGTAGAAAATAAAGTCTCCAAAGCCTTGGGCGTAGCTATGGGCTTGGCAAGCGTTGTAGATCAGTTGCGGCGTCAGCCACGGACCCCAAGGCATCTTCGCGTATGTAAAATAGACCCCCTTTGTCGCCTCGGAAGGCTTCCCTGTTGCTGGGTCTATCTGATGGCCGCCGTCGTAAGTCATTAGCCATAAATTTGTATTCGTGTCGAAAGTGACAGAAGTGTTGCCGATAGTACCCGGATCCGGAGAAGCAGCGGCACCGGTGGGAGGATTGTCCCACACTATAGGTTTTGCGTCCAGCTCGCTGCTTGACCAGGTTGGAGTCTTCCCGTCCCTCTGGTAGCCGGTAAAATAGCGTGTGGCGCTATTGCCAGATGCGTCGAGTCCGCTCCAAAAGGCACTCTCGGGAATGTAGGAGAGGTACAAGCTGGACTGCCGGAACTGTCCGTTCCCATAGATGAGAATGGCTGGCTCGGCGAGTCCGAGTTGCTGCGCCACCGCGAGGGGTGCTTCGTAGAGCGCAGTAAAGACAAAATGACCCGGGGTGGGAACCTTGCACGATGTGCAGATCATGTCCGGTGTCAGCGTGGAAACTATTCGGTAGTAGCTTTCGGAGATTGTCCGCCCAGGCGTGAAAGTACTCACTCCGTCGAAGCTCACCAGCACCGAATATGAATTGGCATACGGGTCGGATTTGTTTGTCGCATCGCTTCCAGTTTGAACGATCAGGTAAGTCTGGCCGTTGATGCTGATCCCGGAGGTGGCGATATCGTCTGCCGCCATTGCGACCGGCGTGCCGTTCGCAATGTAGTTAGGCTGCATCCCGTCTGGTTGCGGAGGGAGTTGCGAAAGCGAGCCCCCGGACGTGATAAAGAGCGGGGCAGTCGGGACGGCTGGTTGGGTTAAGTAGCGGATGTTGAACACCTCATCGCCCGTAGCGGTCTTGCTCTTGGCCATGGTGTCCTTGGCATTGAACTGGATAAACTGCTTTTGCGCAGGATTTGGATTGAGCGTGACCCCGCTCTGGACGCCGACTGTGTCGCCGAAGAGGAAGATCAAGTTCTTGTTCACAGTGTCTTCAAACGAATAGCCCAGGCCTTGCGCCAGGACTTGGTTGGCAGACCACTGGCTGGCGGTTTGTCCGCAGGGACCTGGCGCGCCGTAGATTGTCTTCGGATCCCAACTGACCCAGTCGCAGGGACCGCTGACCTGCTCGATCTTCTTGGAGGTGTTGGCAATATAGGTAAGGGAGGCGGCGAAGGTACTGCAGGCTCCGAGTGTGAAAAGCGATGCGATGGCAAACGCGGGAATCGCTTGCGAGTGATGATTGAGTGACATTTGAATTCTCCTTTATTGGTGAGCTGCGTTGCCGCTCTTGCTCTCCGACCTGAGAGGCGGGAATGGTCGGTCAAACTTCTAATGAAGTTCGAAAATATTTCAGAACGTGAAAAACCGCTCCCTTACGGTCACGGCTCCGTAACATGACTGAGCCGTGACCGTAAGGGAGCGGTGGGGTGAACCGATACAGATCGCCCTACTGAATCGTGAAATCCGACTCCATTTCGACCACCGTGTACGGGTTACACGTTGAAAGGTTGTAAAAGACCTTCAGCATATTGCCGTCGCGCTCGGTGAATCGTAGATTGCGCCGCGTTGGCCGAAGTAGTCGAGACCGTTCCCGATGATCGGTCCAGCGGGGCCGGAGTGGCCGGGCTTGTTTGCCGGCAGGCCGCTGGGTAGAGCGGCTGGGCAAGTGTTCTCGGCCGGGTCGCCCACGTTTTTCGAGTAGTAAAACAGAATGTCCCCGTAACCCTGGCCATAGCTGTGCGCCTGGCAAGCGTTGTAGATGAGCTGCGGCGCCTGCCACGGACCCCAGGGTGACTTGGCGTAAGTGAAATAAACGCCTATCGTCGACTCCGAGTTAGCCTGCCGGCCGC
>JANXQZ010001197.1 GCA_025353235.1 Bryobacterales bacterium | reverse complement strand
TATCTGCTTTGCGTGCGAACCTAGAAGAAAAAGATTGCGTCGGCCGCGAATGTAAACTGATTCTTCCTAGTGCCGTTGTTGTAGGCCGGATAATCGTAAGCCCGCTCGTAGCGGAGTTCGGGCCGGAAAAGAGCCGTGGTTCCCACCCAATGGCCCCAGCCGATCATATGCTCGCTGTAACGCGACTTAAATCCCGTCCGCTGACCCTTGATATCGTCGAAGTACTCATTCCGGATAGAGAGATAGTCGTGCTTAGAAAGCTGGTTTTCCTGATAGTTCACGATTGCCCATGACGGCGCATAGCAGCGAACTTCGTAGTCGTTGTTGCAAACTGCTCCGTTTGCATTCGTCTGAACTAGGGTGGATCCGACAGCGTTGTTTACATTTGGCGTGTGTTTCTCGTACTGATACCAAGCTTCGGTGGCAGTGTGCCAGCTGCCTCCCTTGTGGTATTTATGATACCAGGTGGCGTAGTAAGCTGCCAGGTTGTTGTAAGCGTAATTACCGTTGTTGATTGAATTCGCGCAGGTGTAAACATTATCCAGACCCGCCCGCCACGTGTAGCCCAGACAAGTATTAAAAGTCCCCTTGGCGCCTGCTTTCCAAGGCGCGACATCGCAGCCTGCAGAGAAGCCCAATTGAAAAAGCCAGTGGTCAGTCAGCTTGGTAGTAGTGTTGATACCGCTTTGCGTATAGCAATCGAACGTGTACGTAAGAGAGTGACTGTAGGTATAGTTATTCGGGGCAAGCTGGGCCTCGATATCCGGTAACGAGATATAGCGCCCAATCCGAATGTCCATCCCCTGGGCGATTTGGGGTACGTAGATGTCGGCATAGATCATGGGGACGTCGAAACCGTTTTCCTGATTCTTGCCGAGAAGCTGGTTGCTGAAAATACCTTTCGCCGTGGTGAACCGGTAATCGAGCCCATAGAGGCTCGCGATGCGGAAACCCCAATCTACGTGATCGGTCTGAACGGTGTCCGGTTGACGTTCTATATAGAGCACTTCCTGATCCAGTTGGACGGTGTTCCCTCGTTCGGGATAAGCTTCTGGATAGGTAGAGTACCCCTTCCCCTTGGATGTACTTGCGTTTACGCCTCCATTCAACCATCCGTAGACCTGAACGCCGCTCCGCTTCCAGGCATCGCCATGGGAACCGCCCCATATGGCCGTCATCAGCGGACCCGCTTGCGTCCATGGCTGGCCGATGGTGACGCTGCCGCCATAAGGCCAGACAGTGAAGGGCCAAGGCGGATTGGAAACGGGGGCCGCGTAGCCTCGATACTTCGGATCCGGTCCGCTGGAAGCTGTCCCCTTCCAGTCGTCGGAATAGGCTTGGGCGAAGCGTTTCAAGAAGCCTCCCGTCGGGGTTGCCGACGCGACAGCCGGTGCGGGATCTGCGGCGGCCGCTGCGGGAACGGTAACGTCAGCCCGCATGGCCTGTCCGGCCGCGAGTTGCACCGGAGCGGCTTTAGGCTCGGTGCTGTCCTGCGAGCGTGCCTCTACTTCGTATTGACCAGGCTGCAAGTCCGTAAATTGGTAAGACCCGTCCGGGCCGGACTGCATTGTCACCAAGGTATTGTCGGCAACATTCCGCACACTCACCGTGGCTCCGGAAATCGCGGACTGCGAACCGTTCCGTACTACTCCGGCGATACTCCCTACAGTTGGTTGACCATGCAAGGTTAGTTGGCCACAAAACACCATAATAAGCGATGAGACGAGGTATTTGTTCATAACTACCCCAGTGTAGGGCGAGACTACTCAAGAAGGCATAAGGATGATGTGAGGATATCTTTACGTCTCCATAAGTTATTTTGATCGGATAGATATAAGCAACAGAACAGGCGGGAGCGATGTAAGCGAGAGATTAGGCTTCCCGGAATCGGTAGCCGACGTACGGATCGGTCAGGAGGTAGGACGGGTGGGCAGGATCGTCTTCGATTTTCTTGCGCAATTGACTGACAAAGGTTCGGATGTATTCCACCTCTTGTCCATATTCCGGTCCCCACAGGGCTTGCAATAGGCGGGTATGCCTGACGGGCATGCCCGGTCGCGTCATCAGGAAATGCAGCACATCGAACTCTTTAGGCGTCAGCCGAATGTGCTGACCCGCTTTATGAATGGTCCGCTTGGGCACATCCAGCGCGAGGTCTCCGATGGCGATTACACCCGAGTTGGCAGGGGGAGCGTTCCTGCCGCGCCGAACGGCGGAGCGCAGGCGAGCGGCAAGTTCACCAACCGTGAACGGCTTGACCACATAATCGTCGGCACCGGCATCCAGCGCTTCGATCTTGTCTTCCTGCGCTTCCCGGACGGTGAGCATGATAATCCCAACCTGCGGCGAGAGTCGGCGGATCTCCTTGCAGGTCGCCAGACCGCCCATGCCCGGCATGTTCATATCGAGCAGAACAACGTCTGGCGGGTAGTCCTGGGCGTGCCTGACCGCTTCTTCGCCATTGCGCGCTTCGTCCATTTCGAATCCGAGTGCGCCCAAAGTCGTGCGGAGGGCGCGGCGAATGGTCGGTTCATCGTCAACGATCAGGACGCGCCCGCCGCCCTCCGTCATGCATTGCCCTTCTTGAGCACAGGCAGAGAAAAATAGAAGGTGGTGCCATCGCCTTCTTTGCTGCTCAGCCAGATGTGGCCGGATTGCGCCTCGATGAATCTCTTGGCCACTGACAATCCCAATCCGCTGCCGGGTGCCCCGTGCTGCGCGGCCGGGCTGCGGTAGAAGCGATCGAACATGCGTTGCCGCTCGGACACTGGAATTACGGGTCCCGCATTCTTAACCGCAATCACTACCTCGTCCGGCACTCCGTTTACGGAAACCTGAATAGGCGAGCCGGGGTCGGAGTACTTGATGGCGTTGTCCAGCAAGTGCGTTAAAGCGGCGGAGCACAACTCCGGATCCGCGCTGACGGAGCCTATCCCATCCCCATAAGTTACCTGCAAACGATGACTCGCCAATGAAGATTGCATGTTCTTTACAACCGAACTGACGACATCCGCCACTACCAAGGACTGACGGCGCACCTTTACTTCCTGGCTTTCCAACTTCGCTGCCCGCAGCAAACGCGTTGTCAGCCGGCTCAGCCTGTCGGACTCATCGTCGATCATGGTTACGAGTTCGCGTTGGGGCCCGGTTAGCGGAGCGATTTCCAACAATCCGGAACTAGCTGCCCTAATCGTGGTCAACGGTGTTTTGAAATCATGGGCCAGCGCATCCAGCACCGCCGTGCGCAATTGTTCGCTATCCCGCGCGGCGCGGAACCGGCTTTCTCGTTCGATGCTGTGCACCCGCTCCACAGCCATGGCTATCAGGGATGCCAGCGCAGTGGCCAGCAACGGGGACATTGCGCCGTGCTGAAAGGCGAGTGCCCCGCCCGGCTTCGCTCCCACTCGCAACACCCGCAACCACACCTGTTGTTGCGAATCATAGCGATCCGTATTCTGAATGAATGCATCGCGCGCGCTCTCCTCGATTGCCCGCGAGCTTGGTCCGGAGGAATAGAACGAAGCGTCTTCGGCGTCGAATAAAACGATGCGCTCCAGCAGAAACACGTTGCGAACCAGCGTTATGATCGGCAATCCAAGATTCTCCTGCTCGGGATTTAAGAGGAGAATGCGGCGGCTTACCTCGTATAAGCGTTCCATGTCGAGCCGCTGCAATCCGGCTGCCTGTGCCTGACGGTGCGCGTTCAGAGAAAGACGGCTCACCACCACTGCCGTGAACTCAAACGCAGCCAAGGCCACCCAATTCTGCGGGTCGGCGATCACGAACGAGAGTACGGGGGGAATAAAGAAGTAGTTCAGGCATGCAACGGAAAGCAGCGAAGTGACAGTGGCGCTCCAGAAACCCTCGTGGAGTGCGATGATTACCACAATTAATAGGTCCAGGAATGCGGCGCTGGCAAGGTTCAGATGGAGCCGGAACGCCGGGAAAGTCACAATCAGTACCGCGACCACTCCGAGCAAGCTGCCTCGCACGCTTAACCAGGAAGTGACTGTTGTAGGGACACTGTTCGGCTGAACTGGAATATTCCCCTCTGCCTCTTCAGGAGACATGCGCAACCGCTCGGCCATCTCGTTTTCGAGTAGTAGCCTTCGGGGCAATAAGCGGTCGAGAACGTCCACTGATCCTAAGCTTACTGGCGAAGATGTAAGGAACGCATAAAGAATTAGTAAAGTATTCCCAACGCTGGGAGAGACCACAGGTTATCGCGTTTAACTCAACTCGCTCGATCTTCATGCCTTCCTTATGTTACCGTTTGCGCTAGCCAGCCTCCGAACCCGCATCTGTCGGTAGTTAGTCAAGATGTCCGCTTTTAATAATTAGTGATCTGTCCGCTTTACCATACAAAGTGCTGAGCCCAATCTCCCAACCCGCCGAGGTGCGAGCAGGGGATACACAAGGGGGCGGCAGCCCCTCTTGTGGGGGGAGCCGGATGCATCGATGCGAGCCAGCGCT
>JANXQZ010001187.1 GCA_025353235.1 Bryobacterales bacterium | reverse complement strand
CACGGCCCTCTTCAGCGATGCATCCGCAGTCGCCCGATTCGAAGTAAAGCCCGCATATGCAGTCTCGAACGCGCTACGGTAAATCTCCAATTGGCCGACCTGCCGCTGGTCCGGCGTGGATCCCGCAGGCACGATTAGGAGAAACGCAAATCGGAATCTTCGTTGTGCGACCGTAGAGTCCGGAGTGCGTCGGCCCGCTGCGTCGATTACATCCTGAATTGAAATATCCCTCCGCTGACCGTTAAATGCGACCCCCCGCTGAGGTGCCTGCGCCGCATTTGTGATGGTGGGAGAGTTGAAGACCAGAAATGTTGACGGGACTTCGTCCGGACGCCGAAAACCCATCAAGTATTGATCGAGCGGAGCATAGCCTTCCACCGTTCCGACCGTTAAAAATCGTCTGCTGGCGCCTGTCCCGTTATCTTGAATCCGATTCCCTTCCAGCAGCGACGCCTCGGAGTTAAACAGAAAACTCCAATGCACCAGGCTCCGGCCCAGCATTGGTTTTCCCTTGGGATCAATCGGATCGGGAACGCTCACAAACGCCAGGAACAGATGCCCCGTTTCGTGGCCGATAACAGTAAGCGTAGTATCGCCGCTCGTTCCGCGGGAAGGGACAACGGCGTTCGGATCAACTGGGTATTGATTCAGCGGACCCATGTTCAGCACCGATTGCAGGCGTCGCGGAGACCCATATTCCTGGCCGTCATCGACCGGATCGTCCCCGTACCCAGTTCTGGAATTGCGCACTGTGGTCTCGTATGCAACCGCTCCCGGCGCAGCCTGCACGCCCTCATTGTTGAAGATCACGAGATAGTCGTAGGAGTCTTCGTGGGTCTCGAAGAACTTCTGCGCGGCGGTCACAATGTCGATCGCATCCGCGCCGCTGAAGCGTTCCGCCAAAGCTCCAGTAAACTGCTGCGCGCTTCCTTGTGAAAAGGAAACGACGGAGGCGGGTCCCTTCAGATGGCCAGGTGCGATCCCCACTACTGCGTCCGTCAGGTTCGTGTTCGCCCAAGTAAATTCGATGCGGCCATTCGGATACAAGCGGACCTGAAAAGTCTGCGCCGTCCCCGTTCCAGTGCTGGTATAAACCGGCACGGCCGCCCAAGTCACCACGAATCTTCCCGCATCTGAAGCGATGAAAACACCCTGCGCCGAAATGGACGGATCCAGATCGGTGAACAAGGGCGCGATGCGGGGCGGGCCTGCGGTGAACCTGCCTAGTGACCGGTCGGAGGAAGCGGAATCGCCTTCCGAGAATGTCAAATTGCCGTCCGAGTTTATATAGATCTGGTTATAGGAGGCTCCGAAAAAAGGGAACGCGAAGGGCAACGCCACTCCTTGCGAGTCGTCATCTTTCAGGGTCAAGTGTTGACCGCTGGAGATCAGAGTGGGATCGTAGCTTACATCGCCAAGCTGAAAACCGTAGCTAGTCGTTGCAGCATTGGCTGGCGAAAACGTCAGAGTCTTCTGGTTAAGATTGAACGGATTGCGTCGACCGATGACGCCGTCGGAATCTTCGATTACGGCGATCTGTCCTACGTCACGGTTAGTAGACGCAAGCGCCTGAACCCTATGGGCCTTGCTGAAGCGGTGGTGGAGGAACATCTCCTCGCGGCTTCGGAGCGCATGAGTGGCACAAACTTCAGGGTCCTGGCGAGCGGATCCCGATGGAACAAGCAGTGAGAAAAACAGA
>JANXQZ010001161.1 GCA_025353235.1 Bryobacterales bacterium | reverse complement strand
CGCGCTGGGCATGCAGTCTCACACCTCGAGCGAGGAGTTCGACAGGATCTGCGACGTTCTCGCCGCTACAAGACCGACGGCGGTAAATCTGTTCTGGGCGATCAGCCGCATGAAGGCCCGATACCAAGACCTGCACGGGTTGCCAATCGCCCAAATTCGCTCAGCACTCATTGCCGAATCCCAGCAGATTCGTCTTGAGGACATAGCCGTCAACGAAGCCATTGGCCGCAACGGCGCTCATCTTGTGCCGGATGGGAAGACTGTGCTCACGCACTGCAACGCAGGCGCGCTCGCTACGGCTGGCTATGGCACGGCCCTGGGCGTGATTCGGGCGGCCGTGGCTTCGGGCAAGAAGATCGACGTGTTCGCCGACGAGACGCGGCCCTATCTGCAAGGTTCCCGTCTAACCGTTTGGGAGTTGCAGCAGGACAAGATTCCCGCCACGCTGATCACGGACAACATGGCCGGACATTTCCTCAAGTCCGGGCGCATCGGATGCGTGGTGGTGGGCGCGGATCGCATCGCCGCGAATGGCGATGTCGCCAACAAGATTGGCACATACTCGGTGGCAGTCCTGGCTAAGGAAAACAACGTTCCCTTCTATGTCGCAGCACCCATCTCGACTCTCGATCTGTCGCTCACGACAGGCGATCAGATCCCAATCGAACAGCGCCATGCGTCCGAGGTGACGCACGTGTATGGCGTGCCGATCGCACCGGAAGGGACCCCGGTCGAAAATCCGGCTTTCGACGTGACGCCGCACCGCTACGTCACGGCCATCATTACCGAGAAGGGTGTCGCGTCGGCACCTTTCGAGGAGTCTCTCAGGAAGTTGGTAAGTTAGCCATATGCGCGCAATCTTGTTGGCCGTTCTTTGTGCGGCCCTTGTCTCCGGCGGCGACCTCTCGAATCGCCGCGCTCCGGGTTTTGCTCTCCCCGATCCGAACTACGACCATTTCTACGATCTGCAGGATTATCGCGGCAAAGTGGTCTTGATCGACATCATGTCCACCACCTGCCCGCATTGCCTGCTGCTCGCGACTACGCTGGAAACCATCAAGCAGAAGTACGGCGGCAAGGTGCAGATTCTCTCCGTGGTGCTGCCGCCTGATAATCAGGATACAGTTCGAAAGTTCGTCAGCACGAATAAAATAACGATCCCGGTGGTCTGCGATATGGGCCAGATGACCATCTCCTACTTCAACGCTAAGCCGGGCCAGGCTCATATCGAAGTGCCGCATCTTTTTCTCATTGATAGAGACGGAGTCATCCGCGACGATTGGGCGTATACGGACAAGAACCGCCCCGTGTTCGAAGGCCCGGGTCTGAACCCCGCGATCGACAAGCTTCTGAAATAATGCGCTGGCGTCTGGCTGCGTTGGCCGTGTACTTCCTCTGGGCCAGCCTGCAGATCGCCCAGAAGCCGGGGCTGCAGATCGACGAAGCTCTACTGGTGACGGGCGCCGTTGACATGCTGGCGTCTCATGGCGAGAGTACACTGCCCCATGATCATCACACTTGGGTGTGCACAGGCCGCTGCTTTCCCATCATGACGGTGCGCTATGTCGGCCCCATCAAGACCTATCTGTGCCTTCCGTTGTTCGCTATTTTCGGAGCGAGCGGGGCAGGCGCAGAGATTGTGCGGATCGTCTCCATGTTCCTGGCGGCGCTCGGGATCTGGGGAATCGCGGCGCTGCTTTATCAGATAGCGGGGCTGTGGCCGTCCGTCGCCGTGGCGCTGATTCTGGCCATGAATCCGACTTACGTCGGGATGACTGTGTTCGACAACAACGCCATCGCCCCCATGATGGCAGCGCTCGGTCTGCTCTGCATGGCCTTAGCGACGTACCTGCGCAAAGGAACAGCGGTAGCGGCGATGTGGATCGGAGCCGCCATGGGGTTCGGCATCTGGGCGCGAGCGAACTACATCTGGCTGCTGGCCGCTCTGTGCGCCGCCGTGGTTATCGTGCTCAGGCGCCGCATGCTTCGCGTGCCTTGGACCCATTGGACAGCTTGGATCGTCGGCGGAATCGCGGGCGGCTTGCCATTCTTGATTTATCAGTTTGTCTCGCGCGGCGGGACTTGGGAAGGGCTAAGCATGTTCGTTGACGAGAGCAGCTTGGGTAATCGCATCAGCGGCCGCTTAGTCATGTTTTCGGAGCTGCTGCTGGCGGATCGCGAGCATTTGGCAATGTGGGGAGGCGCGCCCGTAGCCGATTGGCAGCGCTGGTTCTTTCCGTTGCTGGTTTTTGCCGCGTGCGTGGCAGCTTTCGTTCTCCCCTCGGTCTGGACTCGCATTTCAGCGCTCATGTTTCTCCTGCTGGGCGCGATTCTCTTTACCTCCCGCCTGCAATTATCCGAGCATCACTTGATCCTGCTGTTGCCGGTGGCGGCAGTGATGGTCGTGTTAGCAGGCGCACTGCTCGCAAAGCGATACAGAGCGGGCGCGGCAGCCATCGTGCTGGTGGCAGCCGTATATTTCGTCTCGGCAGCAGTCTTCCAAGTCTCCGCCGTTCGGGGCTTGGCGCGAACCGGAGGCGTGGGGGTGTGGTCCGACGCAATTTATCCCCTGGCCGATTACCTGCGCACCAAGTACCAGACTCAGGAAATCCAAATTCTGGATTGGGGCCTGGACGAAAACCTGCACCTGCTCACCGACGGGTCGCTGCATACAGTCGAGATTTACGGAGGAGCCACTCCAGAGGAGAGCGGCCAGCGCCGGCTGTGGAAAGATGTGATCCGTAAAGGCGGCGTTTTTGTCCTTACGGCCGAAGGCGATCGCACGTTCCCAATTGCGTCTGCGGCCTTCTTGCGTGCGATGGCTGAGTATCATCCTTCCTCGCGCGCTTACTCGGCGCTGCAACGGAATCGTGCAGGATACGCGCACGTCGTCGAGATCGATTCAAACACGATCCATGAACCTGCATCCAACTCCACGCTTTCCGCGGGAGACTCAAGCGCTGCAAAATGGCTTAGCGGATTTTACCCTGCGGAGGCCAGCGGCTGGCGATGGACGGCTCGGAACTTTGCCATCGGTCTCAGCGCTCCCGATCCCATTTTGCATTCGCAGTTGACGATCGGCTTGTATGTTCCGGACACTCTGATCAAGGGACTGGGGTCGATCACGCTCAAAGCAAAACTAAATGGGAGTCTTTTCACGCCTGAGACTTATCGCGCTGAGGGGGAACACTTCTTCACTAGAGAAGTTCCGGCCGCCTGGCTGCTTCCGGGACCAAACCGGTTTGAATTCGCCCTGGATAAGTCGCTCCCTCCATCCCAAGCCGACCTGCGCGAATTAGGCATAGTTGTAACCCGCGCGTCCCTCGTACCCTGAAAAACATAACTGATAAAAGCTGTTTTAACTTACCGTTCTTCTCATCACAGCGCATGCAGGCGTTAAGGGGCGAAGGTCTTGGCTATGACCGTATAGCGATTCGGCTGAACGCTGAGAACGTACCTACCCGAACGGGCAAGAAGTGGCACGGTGTCGTTGTTAATCGAATTCTGACAGGCCAACACGGGCCTGAAACTCGAAAGGTGGAGGCGTAATCAAATGGCAGTCTACAAACGTGGTGACGTGTGGTGGTTCAAGTTCACCTGGAACGGCGAAGCGATCCGGGAGAGCACCAAGCAGGGCAATAAGCGAATCGCGGAGCAGATCGAATCCGCGCGCAAGACTGGGCTTGCAAAGGGAGAAGTCGGTATCAGGGACCGGGCACCCGTCCCGACGTTCAAGCAATTCGCTGAGCGAGACTATCTCCCACACGTTCAAACGCGATTCGCGGACAAGCGAAGCACGCTGGCGTACTGCCGGGTTCAGGCAAAACACTTGATCGACTACCCCCCGCTTGCGGGCGCAAACCTTGACGCGATCACGCCCGCAATCATTTCCAGCTTCATCGAGAACCGACGAAAGGCGGGTTACGAAGTTTCGAGCATTAACCGGGCCTTACAGGTGTTGCGGCGGATGCTTCACCTTGCGGTTGACTGGGGGAGGATTGACAAGTCGCCGGCGAAGGTTTCTTTGTTACCGGGGGAGCGGCGGCGAGAACAGGTCCTTTCGCTCGAAGAAGAGGCGGCGTTCTTGCTGGCGGTGGGCCAAACCGGCGACTCTATAATCGCGGCCCACGTCCGTGCGCTGGAGGGGATACGCGCGACGAAGCGTGGCGAGCAACCCATACCACCCGTGGACCCGTTCCTTCTACGCGACGTTTCCACAGTCCTGCTCGATTGCGGCCTGCGGCCCGAGGAGTGCTATCGGATGCGGTGGGAGCATGTTCGGCGAGATTCGTTGCACGTCCCCTACGGGAAGACGGTGAACGCCCGGCGCGAGATTCCCATGTCTGAACGCGCGGCGGCGATCCTCGACGCCCGGCGGCAATCATTCAGCAGCGAATGGGTTTTTCCCGCTCCGACGCACAGCGGTCACATCGAGCAATCCACGTTGAAGAAGGCACACGCGCAAGCCTGCAAGCGGGCGGGATTGTCGCCATTCGTACCCTACACCTTCCGGCATACCTGCTTAACCCGCTGGGCGGCAATTCTTGACCCCTACACGTTGGCTTATCTGGCGGGACACAGCGATTTCGGAACCACGAAGCGTTATGTCCACCCGAACCTCAACACCGCGAGGGAGGCAATTGAAAGGGCGCGGAAGGCGCAGGGTGGGCACAAAATTGGGCACACTACAGAAGACCCCGTGATGGAAAAGGAACGGCGAATCGCTTAAAGTTGTGGAACTGATAGGTTTAGTGGTGCGCCCGGTAAGATTCGAACTTACGGCCTTTTGCTCCGGAGGCAAACGCTCTATCCAGACTGAGCTACGGGCGCTTGCCTTTTATTGTACTCAATTCTTTAGAGGTATGTGTGCGTTGGTGGCAGAGATTTAGAGCCTTTGCCTGTCTCGGATCTTGCGGTACTAGTTCCGCGCCAATTGAGGTAGAATGAAGCTATCCACGCCAAGCATGAAAGATTCGTCTACCTTAGCAGTGCTGATTTTGGTCTTGTTTCTCGCGGCTTCGGTTGGTGCATCCGCGTCTGAATTGGCTGTATTGTCCACGGGATTCAAGATTCACGCTGCAAGCCATGTCGTGGATGGCGACAAGATTCGTCTTCAGACGGACCAAGGCGCTATCGAACTGCTGGCATCCTCGGTGAGCGGCTTCGAGCAGGAAGAGTACACGCCTCCTCTCCCTCCCCCCATTCCCGTTCCAGCGGTGAAAGCTCCAACCCCGATCCCCGCCGCTCAACCCGTAAGCTCCAAGCAGATGGTGAGCGATGCCGCGCGACAGGCCGGCTTGCCTCCGGAGCTGGTGCACAGCGTAGTGCGAGCGGAGTCGGGCTACCGCACCAATGCGCTATCGCCCAAAGGCGCAATCGGGCTAATGCAACTGATGCCCGGAACCGCCGCCGCGCTCAATGCCAACCCTTACGACCCGAAGCAGAATGTTCAGGCGGGGGTGGCGTATTTACGCGAGCTTCTGATTCGCTACGAGAACGATCCTCATCAAGTCACCAAAGCGATCGCGGCGTATAATGCAGGCCCCGGCGCAGTCGACAAGTACAAAGGCATCCCTCCGTACCGCGAAACTATCGACTACGTAAATCGCGTGGTCCGCCAGTATCTAAAAAACCAAGACGCTCAATAGCGCCGATACCGTCAGCCCTTCTAGCGCGGGTAGTTCGCGACTAGGGTGATTCAGCGTTCCACTGTGTCGAATGTTTTGTTGGCACTGATCCAAGTCAGCCTGCGACCTGTTTGCGGGATGCTGATAACTGCGTTGAATCCTTGAATATATTTTTCAGATTTCGGAGCCGATCGTGTCACTTTTCAACAGTATCTTGCATAGCCTCGTCAACATTATTTGGCATAGAGTATGGACGAGTTGGCAGGGCTCTCGGAAAACACTCGGAAACTGACGATGGAGCGGTTCCGCCTGCTCCAGCCTCACCTTGAGCAGAACGGGCCGCGAGAGTCTGTGGCGCAGCTGCCGGCATTCCCTACCGAACGGCCCACCGATTGGTTTCAGAGTATCGGCGGCATGGGCTTGCCGCTTTGGTACGCAAGAAGCGCGCAGACCGAGGCGAACGGCGAGCAGTCTCGGGCAAGCTCAAAGATGCGATTGAAGGATTGGCGTTGCAGAAGCCACCATTGCCGATCGCCGCGCTCTATCGACAGGTCCTCAAGCTCTCAGGAGATCAAGGAGAGAAGTCTCCCAGCTATGGAACTGTCTTCAATATCGTTCGCGGCTTACCTGCCGATCTCGTCACTCTCGCGCATGAAGGGACCAAGGCGTACAGCAATACGTTCGAGTTGGTGCACCGGCGAGAAGCGCCTGGACCGAATGCGATTTGGCAAGCCGATCATACTCCGCTCGACATTCTACTGATCCGTCCGGACGGCGAGGCTGCCAAGAATTCTGCAATTTAGATGGCCCGCGTCGGAACTGGGCGGTGTTCAGCAGCGGTGAAACGTCAATGAGGTCCGCTGTTTGCTCGCTGACGCGGGTGAGCAAGCGTTCGGTCTGAATGCGCGAGAGTTCCTTCAGGCACTTGAAATAGGAGCGCTCGATGCGGGTCCGATGGCGGGCGATGCGGTCGAGTTTGGATTGAAGGGCTTCATCATCGAGAGCCGCCTGGGGGCAATGTCGAAGATGACATGCTCGACGCTGCCATTGGGTTTGATTTGGGCGCGGTGCAGGGAAAGGAGTTCGTCGAACTCGGTCTGCTCCTCGGGATTTGCGATGATCACGTCTTTGGCGCACAGGCCGTGAGTGCGCCAGTTAGCGGCGGCGCGGGCTTGCCTTCAGACGTGCGGGGTCCAGTGCTGTGATGCGCGGTGGATGCGGAATGCATAACTGATCTTCCTCGAAGCGAGTGTAAGAAAATAAGTGTAGCAATTAAAACATTTCTGGCCTAGACTGTTCTTATGGCCAGTGAGTCTGAGATCCAACAACGTTTCTCCCAGTTAGGGGCGTGGCTGGATGAACGCTCGCGGCGGTTGTGGGCTGCGGCAGAGAGTGTCGCTCATGGGCGGGGCGGCATTTCGCTGGTTTCGCGCGCCAGTGGCGTCTCCCGGCGAGCCATCGCGGTGGGTTTGGCGGAATTGCAAAAGAAGCCGGATCGCTCACCGGGGAGGGGCCCTGCGATCCGTCAAAAGGGCGGCGGACGGAAGAAGACATCGCTCAAGGATCCTGCTCTGCTGGCGGATCTGGAAAAGCTGCTGGAGCCGATGACAAGAGGGGATCCGCAGTCTCCGCTTCGTTGGACATGCAAGAGCGTGCGGAATCTGGCTGCGGAACTGCAAGCTCAGGGACATCAGGTGAGCCATATGCTGGTGGCGGAACTACTGCAGCAACAGAAGTACAGCCTCCAGGCGAACCGCAAGACGAAAGAGGGCTCTTCACATCCGGATCGCAATGCGCAGTTTGAACATATCAATGCGCGGGCGACGGCGTTGCTGAAGGGCGGTCAGCCGACGATTTCGGTGGACTCG
>JANXQZ010001090.1 GCA_025353235.1 Bryobacterales bacterium | reverse complement strand
CAGCGATGTGCGGCACATGTCGCTCGAGAAAGCTTCCGGAAATGAAATGTATATTCCGATGAGGCAGTGCCCGGATTCTCTGGCTCGCGGAGAACTGGTAGTGCGCTCCACACTTTCTTTAGGATTGCTCGGGCTGGCGGTAGAGGCGAGCTTGCGTCCCATCGCTCCGGATTTGCCTAAAGGAGGCATGCGGCCGCTGACGCAACTGGTAGACAGAGCCGTGTCGCCGCGACGTTTCATTGTCTTGCTGCTCACTGGCTTTGCAGGGTTTGCGCTGCTACTGGCCTCACTGGGAATCTATGGCCTGATCTCGTATTCGGTGAATCGCAGAACCCAGGAGATCGGCATCCGCATGGCGCTCGGTGCTTCCACCTTCGACGTGAAGAGCCGCATTGTTTTGCGAACACTTGGACTCGCAGGATTGGGGTTGCTGGCAGGGGTCGCCGCTTCGTGGGGACTCGTACGTTCCATCGGCGGCCTTCTGTATGGGATCGAGTTCGGTGACCCGCTGACATTCGCGGCGGCAGCTTTGGTTCTCACGGCGATTGCCGCGCTCGCCGGATACCTGCCCGCCCGAAGGGCATCGAAGATCGATCCAATGATTTGTTTGCGCGCGGATTAGATTCTATTGACAACCACAATCCGCTCGTATATTCTATGCATAGGAATACGAGGCATCAATGAATTTCAAAGGAACGCTTTCCACCTTGATTCTGGAAGCATTAGTGCGCGAGCCTAGCCATGGCTATCGCATCGCCCAACGGATTAAGGAACGCTCTGAGGGCGTATTGGATTTCAAGGAAGGCACTCTCTACCCAGCGCTTCACAAGTTGGAAAACGAAGGTATGGTGGAGTCGTTCGAGGGGATTGAGAAGGGCCGACCGCGGCGCTACTACCGCATTACGGAATCTGGACACGGGACGCTGACCAAGGATCGCGCCGAGTGGCGCCAACTTTCGCGAGCGGTGACGACTATTCTAGGAGAGGCATAAGACTATGACTGGATTGGACAG
This sequence comes from Bryobacterales bacterium, assembly GCA_025353235.1. Classification (GTDB taxonomy): domain Bacteria; phylum Acidobacteriota; class Terriglobia; order Bryobacterales; family Bryobacteraceae; genus JANXQZ01. The sequence goes on along the minus strand of JANXQZ010001090.1, from coordinate 465 downwards.
TTGGTTGAAACAGGCATCGCGGCACTTATCGAAAGATTCGATCGCACAGGTCCGAACCGAGATTCAGGATCATTACGAATCCCAGCGAGAGGCTGCCATGAGCGGCGGCGCAACCGGCGATGAAGCGGACCGTTTAGCATTAGTTGCCTTGGGCGACGCAAGAGCCGCGAACCGACAATATCGCGACGTCCTGTTAACGTCTGCAGAAGCCACGATGCTTCGCCAGGACAAGTGGGAAGCGCGGGCCATCTGCTCCCGCTCGTGGCTCAAGTGGATGTTTCGAGCAATGCCTGCCACCGCGCTCTTGGCGGCTGCAGCATTATTCTTTACCGGCGAAATTGCATTAGCGCGGGTGCTGCTGGTTGGCGGAATCGCAATGGGTCTTTCATTCGCAGCCCCATTTCTGCCGCTTTATACCCCCTCGCGCGGGCTCATTTTCCGTGCTGTTAAATGGGTGATGCTAAT
>JANXQZ010001066.1 GCA_025353235.1 Bryobacterales bacterium | reverse complement strand
AACAATCAAATCAGCCAAATCAAATCGACTTGATGCGGATCTCTTTAAATTCCTGCCAACTGCCGTTCTGATGCGCCTGCAACTCTATCGAACCTTCCTCTAAATTCTCTAGCTGATCGTACTCCATCACCGTCTCACCATTAATCCGAACCAAACAATTCCGATCCTTCACGATCAACTGCATGGGCCACCACGTTTCTGCCTCGATTCGCGGATAAGAGGCGCGCTTGAAGTAGTAGAGCGAGCCAGTCGGGTAATGAGCGCCTTCCACGTCGTGCAGTTGTATCTCGTAATGGCGCCCCTTTGCGTTCAGCCCCTCCCCGCTGGTCCGAAACAACACTCCGCTGTTGTGATGCTTGCTATGCCGGACGAAAAGATCCAGTTCGAAGTCGCGGAACTTCTGTTTGGTCGCGAGATGACCGATTCCCTCGCCCCGCAGCACCGGTCCCAACGCATCGAACTTCGGCTTGGCTTCGGAAATGAACCACTGATCGAGGTCCGCTGGAGAGTTATATAAACTGACCCACTTCTCTTTCGAGGGAAGTTCGCGGATCTTTAGGTTGCGGAATCGGATGGGGTATGAGAGCGACTCGAATCCTAGATGACCGCTCCGATAACGATGCCGAAATTCAGGCAAGCTGGCCAGGTCCAGGTCATGGATCTGTGCGTCATTGGTCCAAACCTGCAGCCTGGGCCAGTCCATCAGAATGCGGAATGAATTCCACTCGCCCTTGCTTTTCACGTTCACCTTGAGCGGAGCGATGATCGGAAAAAGCGAACCCATCGATTCCGGCACCGGCTTCTCGTCCTGCTGATGGAAGATGTGAATCTGCTTGCCGCACCACAGCGGGCGACCATGCCGAGGGGCATGGAAGTAGATCCCCGAGTCGGTCCAGCCCTTGACGTAGAATTCGCCACGAAAATCGAAGTTTTCATAGGACTTGACGGATCGAAGCCAAGTTGGGAAGCCGGATCCCTCGTGCACCGTAATCGCGCCGTCGCGCACGTAGAACGCCGACTCGGGACCATCTTCAATGGTCCAGCCATCCAGCGTGGTGCCGTCAAATAACAAAACGAACCCATTTTCCGGCTGGGATTGGAGGAGCGCAGGTGCCACAGCGGCGGACGAAGCCAGGAACGCACGGCGGTTGAGGTGAATGCTCATAAATACTCCGTCATTCTATAATGCGGGATGGTAGACATCCATAGCCATATCCTTCCTGGATGGGATGATGGGTCGCGCTCCATGGCAGAATCTCTTGAAATGCTGCGGATCGCGGCAGATTCAGGCACCACGGACATTGTCGCCACTCCGCACGCAAATTCCGAGTTTCCGTTTCAGCCGGAAGTAGTAAACCGCATCTTTGCCGAATTGCAGGAGGCTGCGATCGGGATCGTCAAAGTGCATTTGGGCTGCGACTTCCACGTGCAGTTTGAGAACGTCCAAGACGCTCTGCAGAATCCGACGAAATACACGATCAACCATGGCCCTTACCTCATGGTTGAGTTGCCGGAAGTCATGAACCTGCCGGTGATTCGGGACATATTGAGCCGCTTGCAGAACGTTGGGATAGTGCCGGTAATCACCCATCCCGAGCGCAATACGCATCTCCAAGGACTGCGGGATTCGGCGGAACTGGCGCGCTGGGTGGACGAGGGGACGCTACTGCAAGTGACTGGGCAGTCCCTGCTGGGCAGGTTCGGGAACCTCGCGCAGCGCAGCGCGGCCGGATTGATGAAGCACGACTTGGTTCACTTCGTCGCCAGCGATGCGCATGACACGAAGGACCGCACGCCCAGGCTTGCGGAGGCGTTTGTCTGGGTGCAGTCCCACTACGGGCGACTCAGAGCTGAGCGGCTGTTTACGTTGAACCCGGCGGCGGCGGTAGCGGGATCGTCACTCGAGCGCGTTTACGCGGGGGAAGAGCAGGATCAGGCGAGAAAGTGGTGGGCATTTTGGAAGTGAGCGCGCTATGCCAGCATTAATCGAATTTATACAATTTGACTCTTGTATTTGCCGAACTTCTCGGGTATTCTTAGACCAATGATGAGTCTGAAGCTAGAAGCTGGAGCGACGAAGGCCTTATCGGGTCCCGGCACTACACTTATGCTTCCGGTTCGTCTCGTTTCGAAGCTTAGCGTTATTATTCAGGTCGCCCTACCCGGCCCCGCCTGAGTGCTTCGGAAAAAGAATTCTGAAGGCCATCGGCGGGGCGAATGATCCGGCCGATGGCCTTTTTAATTGATGGCAACCCAATTTTAAGCCGATAGAGAGAATACTAGGAATGTCAGCCACCGGCACGTCCACTTTAAGCGGAGCGCAGATTCTGCTCGAATGCCTCGTTCGCGAGAACGTCGATTGCATCTTTGGGTATCCAGGGGGCGTCACCTTACCCCTCTACGATGCCATGTACGACCACCCGATTCGGCACGTGCTGGTTCGGCATGAGCAGAACGCCTGCTTCGCCGCCGAGGGCTACGCACGGTCCACCGGGAAGGTTGGGGTCTGTTGCGCAACGTCCGGCCCAGGTGCCACGAATCTGGTAACTGGACTGGTAGACGCCATGATGGATTCGATCCCCGTGGTCGCCATCACCGGGCAGGTATCCTCCAAGCTGATTGGCACCGATGCTTTTCAGGAAGCGGACACGTTCGGGATCACGCGGTCCTGCACAAAGCACAACTTTCTGGTAAAGAACGTAGCGGATCTGCCGCAGATTGTTCACGAAGCCTTTTACATTGCGTCCAGCGGCCGGCCAGGGCCGGTCCTGATTGATATCCCGAAAGATGTGTTCCAGGCGCATTCGCACTACGTGCCGGTCTCGTCGATCCATTTGCCTGGCTATAAAGTATTTACGGAAGGGCATACGGGGCAGATCCGGCGCGCTGCCCAAATGATCTGGGAGGCGGAACGTCCGTTCGTCTATGCGGGCGGCGGCATCATTGCGGCGGAGGCTTCGGAAGAGCTGCGCGAGTTGGTGGAAACCGTGGATGTTCCAGCCGTCAATACGTTGATGGGGCTGGGCGCGCTGCCCGCGAACCATCCGAATTTCATCAGCATGCCGGGAATGCATGGCAGCTATGCCGCCAACATGGGCATGAGCAATGCCGATCTGCTGATCGCGCTTGGGGTCCGGTTCGATGATCGGGTTACGGGCAGGCTGGCCGCTTTCGCGCCCAGAGCTAAAGTGATTCACGTAGACATCGATCCGGCAGAGATCAGCAAGATCCGAAATGCCGATCTGCCGATCGTGGGCGATGTCAAGCGAGTATTGTCCAAGCTGACCAAGGTTCTGAAAGAATTGGAGCCAAGCTGCCGGGAGAAGAACAGTTTAACTCGGCAAGCCTGGTGGCGCCAGATTCGAAGTTGGAAGGCTGAGCATCCGCTCACGGTCGAGACCTCTACCAGCGAGATCAAACCTCAGCACTTGATGCGAGAGATCGACCGTTTGTCGGGGGGCGAGGCGATCGTCTGCTCGGATGTAGGTCAGCATCAGATGTGGTCGGCTCAGTTTATTCGGTTTAACAAGCCGCGGCTGTGGATCAATTCCGGCGGGCTTGGATCCATGGGCTTTGGGCTGCCCTCCGCGATTGGGGCGCAGTTCGCCTGCCCTGAAAAGCTCGTTTTCGCGATCTGCGGAGACGGCGGATTCCAGATGTCCATTCCAGAGCTGGCCACCATCGCCAATCATGGCCTGCCGATTAAAATTATCGTGATGAACAACGGCTATTTGGGCATGGTTCGTCAGTGGCAGGAGTTGTTTTATAACAACCGGATGTCCCAGGTGGAACTGAACTCGTTCCCGGATGTGGAAAAGCTGGCGGGGGCTTACGGGTTCAAGGGCCGCACGATCGAGAGTCCGCATGAATTGGCGCCGACATTGAGGGAAGTGGTGAACGAGCCGGGTCCTTATCTGCTGAATGTGAAGGTGAGTTCTTACGAGAACGTGTATCCCATGGTGCCGGCGGGCGGCGCGATTAACGAGATGGTGCTGGGTCCGCCTCAACCGGTGACCGCGTAAGCGAATCCAAAATGCTTCAAATTATTTCATTGCTAGTCGAAAATAAACCGGGTGCGCTGATGAGAGTGACCGGGCTGCTGACGTCGCGCGGCTACAACATAGAGAGCCTGACAGTGGCGCGCACCATGGATCCGACGCTATCGCGCATGACGATCGCAGTCGATGTCGATCAAAACTTGCGGTCCCAGGTGATCAAGCAAATGAACAAGCTGATCAACGTGCTGCAGGCCACCGATCTTACCGATGTTCCAGCGGTTTGCCGTGAGATGGTGCTGATGCGGGTCCGCGTGGGGATGAGCAGCCGCACGGCGATCTTAAAGGAAGCCGAGATCTTCGGCGCGCGCGTGGTGGAATCGTCCACCGAGGGCTTCGCGCTCGAGGCGACAGGCGAGGCAGAAAAGCTCGAAGAATTCATTGATATCATGCAGAGCTACGGGGAAATCGAGGTGACTCGATCGGGTTCGGTGGCGGTCTCGCTGGAAGCGAAGAAGCTGCGCCTATCGGCTCCCGTGCAGAAGGCGCACGCCGCCGTAGCATCTCTGGAGACGGTCGGAACTTAACTAAATATCATGCCAAACAGGTACTACGAAAAAGACGGAAACCTCGACCTCTTCAAGAATAAGACGGTCGCCATTATTGGCTACGGCAGCCAAGGCCACGCCCATGCGCTGAATCTGCGGGATAGCGGCGTAGATGTCGTGGTGGGGCTGTATGCAGGCAGCAAGAACGCCGCTAAGGCGCAGGCCGCCGGACTGAAGGTTGCGACCGTGGCCGAAGCGGCCAAAATGGCCGACATCACGATGGTTCTCGTGCCGGACCACATCCAGGGCGATCTTTACACGAAAGAGATCGCGCCTCAGATGAAGGCAGGCAAGACGCTGATGTTCGCGCACGGCTTCAATATTCACTTCGGGTTTATCAAGCCGCCGGCCGATGTTGACGTTACCATGATCGCTCCTAAGGCGCCGGGCCATAGGGTTCGCGAGCTATTCACCGAGGGTGTCGGCGTGCCGGCTCTGGTTGCGGTTCAGCAGAACGCATCCGGTAAAGCGCTCGAGAACGCCCTTACCTATGCGCTGGCGTTGGGTTGCCTGAAAGCCGGCGTGATCGAGACCACGTTCAAGGAAGAGACCGAGAGCGACCTGTTCGGCGAACAGACGGTCCTATGCGGGGGCGTGAGCGAGTTGATCCGCGCAGGATTCGAGACGCTGGTGGAAGCTGGCTATGCGCCCGAGATCGCGTACTTCGAGTGCTTGCACGAGCTGAAGCTGATCGTGGATTTGATCTACGAGGGCGGGCTCAACTACATGCGCTTCTCGGTGTCGGATACTGCGGAATATGGCGATTATACGCGCGGCAAGCGCATCGTTACGGCGGAAACGAGAGCCGAGATGAAGAAGATCCTCTCGGAAATTCAGTCCGGACAGTTCGCCCGCGAGTGGATGGAAGAGAACAAGAGCGGCCGCCACAAGTTCCTGGCAATGCGCGAAGCCGCGCACGATCAGCAGGTAGAGAAAGTGGGTGTGGAGCTGCGCAGCATGATGACCTTCCTGAAGAGGAAGAAAGAGGCTGGCGTTCCCCAAGAGCAAGTGGAGGCGGCTGGCGCGCA
>JANXQZ010001056.1 GCA_025353235.1 Bryobacterales bacterium | reverse complement strand
GGCGCTGGTTCGCTCTTCCACTAGATTGAGAAGCCGCTTTTCCTGTAGCTTCAGATGGCGCGTACGGAGCATGAATACGCCTACACAACCCATGAGAAGGGCGAATATGCAGAGCGCGTTGAACCACCAAGTCTGATAAGCATTCGGAAGCAGAGTAAAGCTGACCGATGCCTGCTCCGAGTCGCAAACTCCTCGGCTGCTGCACGCCTTCACCCGAAACGAATAGGTGCCTGGAGGGATGTTGGTGTAGTTCGCGAGTCGCCGCGTGTTGGGCTCGCTCCATTCTCTGTCGAAACCTTGCAGGAAATATCGGAATTGAACAGTGTCGGCGGATGTGAAAGCAGGAGCGGTGAAGTGGAATTCGAGAGCCCCTCGACCGGGCGGCAGTTCGATCTCGTCCTGCACGGCATAATTGCGATGGTCAAAAAGCAGATCCTGAATTGACGGCTTCAGCTTCACGGCTGGGCGGACAGCGCCTGGGTGTGTCGAGAGGAAGCCTTTCATTGTTGGAAAATACAGCGTGCCATCCCGTCCCCGCCAGCTTGCAGGCTGAAACGCCCCGTTGAACTCTTTGCTTCTCATTCCATCGCCGATATCGAAGACCGCGATTGACAGCAGAGTGGCCGAGTTCCCGTCTGCCACTCGGTCAAGCTCGGAACGAGCCACCCGAACTACACCGCGATTCGCGGTGAGCCATATAAAATGCTCTTGGTCCTCGATGATGCCGAGGACATCGTCATCGGGCAGCCCATTCTTGACCTTGATAGTCGAGATTTTGCCGGATCGCAACCGGCTTAGACCGTCGCTGGTCGCGATCCATAAGGTTCCGTCTTGCTCGCCCTGTATACAACGAACGATATCGCTTCCTAAACCGTCGCGCGTCGTAAAGGTCTGAAAACGTCCATCCCGCAGGCGGTTCAACCCGCCGCCGCCCGTCCCGATCCACAGGGTTCTGGATGGATCCTCGTAAATCGAGATCACGTTGTTGTTTGAAAGCCCATCTTTCGTGGTGTAGGTGGTGAACCGGCCGTTGGAATACTTGCTGAGTCCACCGCGCATGCCTAGCCAAACAGACCCGTCGCGGTCGGTATAACCGGCTTGGACAACGTCGCCTGCCATGCCATCGGCATGCGTGAAGGTATGAAATCGCCCGTCTTTCAGCCGGCTTGCCCCCTGGCGGGTACCGAACCACATGCTTCCGTCACCGCCCTGGGTTATTGAAAAGATCATGTCGGCAGCCAGGCCGCCCATACTCGCGTAACGAGTGATTTTGCCTTTCGAGATGCGGTTCAAGCCGGATTTAGTCCCAATCCAAAGTGTTTCATCGCGATCCTCGAATAGGGGCAGAACCGTATCGCTTGAAAGCCCTTCGGGAGTGCCTGTAGGTGTGAAAGAACCTTCGCTCAGACGAGTCAAGCCGTTCCCGACCGTCCCGGCCCAGAGATTGCCTTCGCGGTCCTCGAGCAAGCTCCAGACATCCGTGCTGGAAAGCGAGGGTTCACTCTTGAACGCAACGAATTGGCCACTGTGGAACCGGTTCAGGCCGCCATGGAGGGTGCCGACCCATAAGCTACCGTCATGATCACGGTAGAGCGACCGGACGAAGTTGCTGGATAAACCGTCGGCCGTAGTGAAAGTACGAAGCGTATCCTCTTTGAGCAGCGCCAGACCGCCGCCATTTGTGCCGATCCACAGACCGCCGCCAGGTTCCGGCAACAGCGCCCGGACCGATGCCTTGAAAGGCCCCTTTAAGGTGTTGTAAGGCTCAAACACTCCATTTCGGAAGCGCGTCAGTCCAGCGTTCGTGCCGATCCAGATCGATCCATCTAAGGAACCGCAGATAGAGAATACCGCCGCTTCTAAAAATGCCCCCTCAGCGGCGTACTTGGTGAAGCGACCGCCATCCATTCGCACCAACCCGCCGCCGTCCGTTCCGATCCATAAAGCGCCGGTCCGGTCTTCGTAGAGGGCCTGGATCACGTCGTTTGGAAGACCGTCACGCTTTGAAAATGTTGCGAAATGGCCGTCTTTGTAGCGGAGCAGCCCGCCTCCGCTGGTGCCTATCCACAGATCGTTGTGCCGGTCTACTAGCAGACACAGGATCACGTCGCTCCTGATTTCAGGCGTATTCCCTTTGTCGAAGGCTTTGAACGACATCCCGTCGAAACGAAGCAGGCCCGCTTCCGACCCTAGCCAGATAAAACCGTCCGGTGTCTGAGCCATCGCGATCACGGAACTCTGGGCCAATCCGGATTCAGAACTCCAAGTACGGGCCGAGTACTGAGTCAAGGCTTTCGCGGGATCTAAGCCCCAAACAGGCAGATTGCAAACGAGATAAAGGACAGCCACGACTACTCGCACAGCGAGTAAGCGCGTTGGAGGCGTAAGTGGGATAGTGGGCGACAACTCTGTTTGCTTAGTGCTCTGTTTCTCTATCGCCTAAAAACACCAAAAACATTAAGTCTTGAAAGGGAAGTCTGGATCTTGCTTGCAATAACCCGTTGTATTCTTCACTGGACTAGAGCTCCTGAACCTGTGCTTAGGGTCTTTTCGTTCTTGATTTTACAGGACCCTATTGCAGTATTCTGCTTGTGAACTGGTCGCACCAAGAACCAGATTTTGGAGGATTTATGAAATTTCCGCTCGGCTCTGGCCGAATACGGTCCCTCGCGTTGGTCTATGCGCTCGCTGCCGGAGCCGTTTTGCTCTCGGCTGGCGATAAGGGCGGCAAAAAGTCGCCGGACCTTTCCAACAGCAAAGGACAGTTCGTCAACGTGATCGTACAATTCAACGGGCCGATCACCTCGGCACTGCACTCCCTGGTGTCCGCACTAGGCGGCGTTCTGCAAACTGACCTAAGCGGCGTTATCAACGCATCGCTCTACACCATTCCAACGGATTCCTTAGATGACTTGGCCGAATCTCCAGGTGTCGCTTACATCACCCCGGACCGGGCAATTAAGCCAAAGCTCGAGTTCGCAAATCCGACCCTGAATGCTAACGTTGCAAAGTCTTACGGCTATGACGGTATGGGAATCGGTATCGCGCTAATAGACAGCGGGATTTCGGACAACCCGAACGATCTTGCCTATGCTGGCCATGGTGGCAGCAGGATTCTATTTAGCCAGAGCTTCGTATCGAGCGATCACTCAACCAAGGACGGCTATGGTCATGGAACTCACGTAGCCGGTATCCTCGCCGGCGACGGGACCAACTCCTCCAAGTCGAACGGCCACCATTTTATTGGCATTGCGCCAAACGCTAACCTCATTAACCTTCGTGTGCTCGATGCTACTGGAGTGGCATCCGACTCGTCCGTGATCAGCGCGATCGGGGCCGCTATTGCCTTAAAGGGTCGCTACAATATCCGTGTCATCAACCTTAGCCTGGGCCGCCCCGTGTTTGAGAGCTATATGAAAGACCCGCTGTGTCAAGCTGTCGAGGCTGCCTGGCGAGCTGGAATCGTTGTGGTCGTAGCCGCCGGGAACGAAGGCCGCGATAACACATACGGAACCAACGGCTATGGAACGATCAGCGCGCCCGGGAATGATCCCTTTGTCATCACTGTAGGTGCAATGAAGGATAACAGCACCGTAATCCGCTCAGACGATCGCATTGCCAGCTATAGTTCAAAAGGACCTTCCCAGGTCGATCATATCGTGAAACCTGACCTGGTCGCCCCAGGAAACTTGATCATTTCGATAGGCGACCATGACAGCGCCTTATTCAAAAACAATCCGGGTAATCAAATTTCGAAGGACTACTATCACGGAAAGGATAGTGTATACCTGAAATTAAGCGGAACCAGCATGGCTGCTCCCATGGTGGCGGGCGCTGCGGCGCTGATGATTCAGAAGGATGCCTCGTTAACACCCGACACGGTGAAGGCACGCCTAATGAAGAGTGCGACTAAATCGTTCCCCTCATCGAGTACCGCTACCGATCCGACGACAGGCAAGACATACACTAGCTACTACGATCTCTTCACCGTCGGCGCAGGATACCTGGATGTTTGGGCGGCGTTAAACAGTTCGGATACTCTGCCGCTCGGAACCAACGCACTCTCTCCGACTGCAGCGGCCAACCCTTCGAGCGGGACAGTCGTAGTTAGCGGCACTCAGATCCCTTCCTCTCTGAACTCCATTTTGGCAATCAATCCCAGCTCGGGGCTCAATTCAGTTTGGGGCACCAACTCGGTCTGGGGTACGAATTCGGTTTGGGGCACCAACTCAGTCTGGGGCACTTCAGCGTTCGTTGGTGGATCTAACTCCGTGTGGGGAACCAACGCTGTGTGGGGTACCAACTCGGTGTGGGGCACCAACTCGGTGTGGGGCACCAATTCAGTCTGGGGTACCAACTCAGTCTGGGGCACCAACTCAGTCTGGGGCACCAATTCAGTCTGGGG
>JANXQZ010001014.1 GCA_025353235.1 Bryobacterales bacterium | reverse complement strand
GAGTTCCACCGGTTGCTGGCACCGCACGGGCGGGTGCTGATCGCGACCCCGCACTACACCGATTTCAGCTCCTTCTGCGACCCCACTCACCGCTGGCACCTGAATAGTTTCTCCTTCCGCTACTTCGGAGAAAACCACGGCGGTTTCGGCTATTATTCTCGGGCGCGATTTCGAGAGATTTCCGTCCGCGTGAAGCTACTAGCATTCTGGAGGTGGCTCGGTTTCGAATTACTCGTTAATCAGTTCCCTCGCTTCCGCCGTTTCTGGGAGCATTATCTGTGCTACGTGGTACGCGGAAAAGTGATGGAGTTCGAGTTCGAAGCGATCAAAACCCATGCTGATGCAACTGCTGGAGTTGGCTGACGCGCTTCGTCATAAAGGGCGGAGCCGTCATTGGCCGGAAGATCATGCTTTGGGCCGGCGCGGAGAGGACATCGCGCACCGATTTTTGCAGCGCGCTGGCATGCTGGTGGTGGCCCGCAACTACCGGATGGAGTCAGGCGCGGGCGAGATCGACCTAGTTGGGTGGGATCGCGAATTTCTCGTTTTCGTCGAGGTGAAGACCCGGCAGAGCGATGCGTATGGCGCGCCGGACCGGGCTATCGGCCAGGAGAAACAGCGTGCCCTGGTTCGCACCGCGAAGGATTACGCCCGTCATGCGGATATCGCCTGGGAGAGTGTTCGTTTCGATATCGTGAATGTGCTGATGGGCCAGCCGCCCGCAGTGTCGCATTTTCGGGACGTGCTTCCAATTCGAGCGGAAACGGCCGCGCTATAATCGCGCTTTGCCAGAGTTTCGCCAAGACCCGGTTGCCGGTTACTGGGTGGCCATTTCCAGGGAGAGATCCGACCGACCCATCGATTTCGCCAGAGCCGTCCACGTATCGAAATCGAGCGCGGGCTGCCCGTTCTGTCCAGGCAATGAAGGCGCAACGCCGCCTGAACTTCTCAGGTATCTCAAAGAGGACGGAAGCGGCTGGCGACTGCGGGTGATTCCCAATAAGTATCCGGCCCTCACGACGGAACAGGGTGGACAGCATGAAGTGATCGTCGATTCGTTTCTGCATGCTTCTTCGTTCGGCGAACTGCCAGTCTGTGCCGGACGGGACTTGCTGTCGGCGGCTGCGGATCGGTTTAGGGAGTTGAAGCGGGATGCGCGGTTCCGGTATGTGCAGCTTTTCAAAAACAACGGGCCGGGGTCCGGGGCTTCGCTGGAGCATCCGCACTCGCAACTGATGGCGCTGCGGGTGGTCCCGATCCAGGTTGGAATTGAGTTGGAAGGTGCGTTGCGGTACTACGACCGGGATAGGGCATGCGTGTTCTGCGACCTGATCGAGCGTGCGGCGCGTGCTGGGCGGATGGTTTGGGAAGACGAGCAGGTTGCGGTGTTAGCGCCTCAGGCACCGCGATTCGCTTTCGAGACTTGGATTATGCCGCGCCGCCATGTTTCGCATTTCGCGGCGTCCGGGGCAGAGCTTCTGGACGCAGCAGGCGCGGCTTTGCACCGGACGCTGAAGCGCATGGAGGAACTGCTGCATCAGCCGCCGTATAACTTTTTGCTGCATACGGCACCGCTGCACAATGCCGCGTCGGCGTCGTATCACTGGCACATCGAGATTCTTCCGCGCATGAGCGGAATTGGCGGATTCGAATTTGGGACGGGGTGCTACATCAATACGGTTTCACCGGAGGAATCCGCAGCAAGGTTGAGAGTGAATCCGTAAGGCAGGATGGTATCCTGCAGGCGGTTGGCAACCGCCGCTGTTTCGGTTGCGGGGCTGGGTGAAGGCCGATTGACAATCGGCCGCAGCTTAACAAGCTGCCCCACAGCTCAATTGGACGTGGCGTCCTTCACTGTTAGATTGCGGAAATCCAGCTTGCGCCGCATTATGCCATGCTTGATCAGCAACTGCTCGGAATCCACTGCGGCTTCCAGAAAAGGTCCGCCAAAAAGGGGCCAATTCGCATAGTCAATTGCGATGCCGCCCACCTTGGGAGTTTCACCATACGTAAACTCGATCAGGCTGCCGCGCAACGACTGGAAGCGAACCGTCGGCTTCGGCTCCAGACTCACCTTCAAAGGCAACGCCAAAATCGCACGCCGAAACGCATCCAGATCCGCGAACTCCGACGTAGCGGCCACCTGCATCACCACCCCATTCTTTCGATAAGGACTGAATAGCCGCCGACCTCCGCCCTCGATTGGCTTCCACACATAAGGCTGCAACGGACGGAACGCTATCAGCGCCTCCCCACCTCGCGCGAATATCCAGCCCGACGCATCTTCGCGTACCTCGTTCAGATCTTTCGAGAAGAACGCATTGATGTGCGGAAAACGGGCACCCTTCTCAACGTCGTAAAGAGCAATCAGAGTGTCGCGATCCTGTACGATCTTCTCGTAGGGCGACCCGCCTGAAAACTTATCGGGCGAATCGTACATTTTCTTCGACCGAACCACGCCCTCCACCGCCGCATCCGGTCCAAACACGAAGTAGGTCTGCAACTCTCTAACAGATGAATGAGGATTCAGAGCGAACAAAATGTTCTGCACTCCGCGGGCATCTGGAACCGACCACGTCACGTCCCAAGAGTGCTGCTGGATCGGCTGCAACACGCCGCCCTGGTCCGAACTCACCGCATACTCGCGGCGCACGTATGTCGTCTTATACACGGGGCCGTTGCGCTCGTCGTTAAACCGCCACCGATTGCGTGTTCGTTTTCGCTCATAGTGTGTGTAAGGCTGCGAGCGATCAGTCGCGATGCGGCGCAGGATCTCCGGCGGCTCATAAGCACTCGCCAGCGCGTAGTAGAGCGGGTAGGAATTGAAAGGCGTATTCGGACGCCCGATGCCGAACCACAACCAACCGAAATCGGTGGCGACGTTCGCCCATTTTTCGAGCAATTGCTTGTCGTAGACGCGCGACTGGGCACCCACGAAGATTCCATCCAGATTTTCCGGCGCATAATCCGCGATCAGATAATCGAGCATCATGGTGGCTCGCTTCTTCATGGCCGGATCCTTGGCCCATGCCGCGAGATACGACATCGGAATCAAGTACACGCCCATGTAGTGCGGCGAATCGTATTCGCCCTGGCCGCGAGTAGTCGTGAGCCTTACCCACGATTCGATCCACTGCCGAGCCTCTTCGAGATTCTCCTCCGATGATTTTCCCGTGTACCATTCGTCGCCGCCCCGGTCGGGCCACATCTGCGCCGCAAGGTAGAGCGATGTGTAATAGAGCAGCCAATGGTTTTCGGTATCGCCGCGATAAGGCATATACGTCTTCCACGCCTGCCGCAACTTTAGCCGAGCGGAGTCAGAGAGCTGCCCGCGATCGAGGTACATCACGGCCGTCATGGGAAACATCCAGAACATGTCGCCGCTCGGTGCTGCCAGCAGTTCCTCGAGACGTCTAGAGCACCAGGCCGAATCCTCTCGGAGCCACAGTCTCGACGCGATGGTGGCATACCCCGAATCGCCGGTTTTGGGATGTGCGTACGTGTCGATGATGGCGCGCGCCCGATCCTTGAACGGGGGTGGTTCCGCAGCAGCCAGCGGGAGGGAAAGTAGCAGCAGTGCCGTGAGGCGCTTCATTTAGGCTTCGCCGCCGGAATAAATTTCATCCGGGGGATCTGGCTTCCTGCGAGACCCGCTATTTTCCAATTTGCCCCTGCGTCATCAGAGATATAAAGCGCTTCCTCCTGAATGCTGGCGTACAGACGGCCGGGATGGTCCGGGTCGAACGCAACGCTCCACGCATCTGGTCGCGGCAGGCCAACGTTGCGAAGCTGCCAAGACTTACCCCCATCGCTCGAAACAGCCACGCCGATGCCCCATCCCGCCACCGCGATTCGGCCGGTTTTAGAAGGATCGAAGGCAATGTCATAGAGGTTGTGGCCTACCCCAATCGCGCCGCCGCTGCTCTCGAAGCTGACCCCGCAATCGCGCGAGGCGAACACACCGCCTTGCTCAGTGACGGCCAGCCAATGGCAGGGATCGTGCGGCGATTGTTCCATATGCATGATCTGGAAACCGGATGCGCCTGCCAATTTCCAGTGCGCTCCGCCATCTTCGGTGCGGAAGATGCCTTCCTCGTTGCCGGCCAGCAGCACGCCCGCGCGTCTGCGATCCACGCGAATCGCTTCCGTGAATTTGCGATGGAGGCTGCCACCGATCTCTCGCCACGTCGCGCCTGAGTCGGGGCTGTAGCGGATCCCGGCGCAATGGGCGAAGTAGATCGCGCCTGGAGCATTTGGGTCGAGCGCGACATCTCGCAATTCCGTTACGTCGCTGCCGGTCAGAATCTTCCAGTGCTGGCCGTGTTCAGACGCGCGGATAAGGCCGTTGCCTGCGGCGATGTAAATGGTGGAAGGGTCTTTCGGATCGTAATCAAGCCCGAAGACGAAAGGATGATTGTAGCCTTCGTGTTTCCATTTTCCAGTTTCGACATGAGAAAAGATCCCGCTGGGCAGCAACTTCGCACCGACCACGTATTCACGAGTCATAGCGGTGCAGGTGTAAAGGGTGTGTTGACCTGCTAGCGGCAAGGTTGCCGCAGCCAGCCAAAGGAAAAAGCGCATGGGTGGAACTAATGTATCAGCCTTGTCTCATTTCGTAACCCACTGGGATTGGAATTTAGACCCCACCACAATCGGCCGCTTGTCGTGGAACAGGAAAGTCCCAACACCCGGTCGTCGCTCAATCGGAAATGGTCCGATATCCGCCCAGCGCGGGGGAAAGGGACGATTGAGATCGGCGTCGGCTTTCTCAGGCTGCCAATCCAGAGAAATCGGTATCCAACGCCCATCAGTCTCAATCTCATCAAACTTCAGCCCCAGTATGAAGTAGTGCGACGGCCGCCAGCGTTCTTCCATCCGCATCACTCTGCCTCGCAAAGGAGTGCCGGTCTGAAAGAGCACCGCGCCGCTGTGGTCGAGAATCGATTTTCTCAACACACCTCGAGTGGGGTCGCCCGCGGCACTCGTTCGCATGTCAATCGGGCTCCCTAGCCCGATCGCAACTGGCAGACTTCTCGGAACCTCGATCGGAGCTGCGGCAGGAATGCTGTTTGCAAGCGGGGCGATGCCGCTATCCAGCCGCAATAC
Organism: Bryobacterales bacterium; assembly: GCA_025353235.1. GTDB lineage: Bacteria > Acidobacteriota > Terriglobia > Bryobacterales > Bryobacteraceae > JANXQZ01. The sequence continues at coordinate 1,035 of JANXQZ010001014.1, read as the reverse complement.
CGACTCGCTCGAAAACTCGCGACAGGCGCGGTACTGAATGCGGTTCACTGCTACTTCGCCACCGAGCTCCAACATGCGCAACGTGGAGAGCCGGGGCAAGAGAAATTGCCCACTCCCGATCCGCACTTGCTGATACTCAATTTCCGTTGTGACTTGGCAGACCCCTGAACCTTCGGGTGGTTCATCGACTTTGATGCTCAGCGATTCCAGACCGCCGGTGCTGGCGTTAATTTGGAACTTCCCCTCGTAGGCCATCGGAGTCAGCCCGCTCCTGACGCGCATGGAATATTGACTAAATTCGAGCGGCATGCGGTAAGAATACTCAACCAAAGTGATGTCGTGGATCTGCTGCCTTCCCAAAAACCGGAAGGACGCAGAATCGCTTCCGAAGATGCTGATGACAAACGCTCCAAAGTCACCGGTCCCGACCGTGCCCTCCCCCACGATTTGACCAAGTTCGTCCGAATCGAATTTGTTCGCGCCCACCCACGAAAATATTTCTCGGCCTTCGGAAATGGCCACATCCAGATGCAGGCGATTTGTCGACGCAAGACGAAGATGCCATTTCGCCTCAGCGCTTTGGTCAACAATTTCGGGGCAGGAGCGGCGAACAGCAGAGGAGCCGGTTTGTGAGTAGCGCTGCCGTTCCACTGTCTGCTGACAGGTGTAGTTCGGAATGTTCTCACTGTTCTTGACCGTAAGTTCCCGCGCTCGCTCGAGAAGCAGCCGAGGATCATCTTGTGCATAGACGGCTTGGCCGACGATCAAGCGGACGCATAAGACTGCAGTAATTGGATTAAGGGTCAAAAGACACCAGCCTAGGGGTGATCAGATTGTTTGACCCAATCTTCGTTAATCTGCGCATGCTTGATCGTCTTGCCGTCCGGCACGAAATAGCTGTAGGTGACGTGAATCGTTCCGTCCTTCGCTTGAAAGACCGAGGGGTAATGAAACTGGCTGTTGATCTTGCGCTCCGGACTTCCCTCCAGATGCCTGTGCCATTTCCAAGTCGCACCTTCATCGTCCGACAGCGCC
>JANXQZ010000974.1 GCA_025353235.1 Bryobacterales bacterium | reverse complement strand
CCTGCCTGCAACGTGCCATCGAAATTAAACAGCAAATTGCCCGTCTGCGGCTGCTTCAAATTCTTGCTATTGAACAAATTGAACGTATCCACAGACCCCTCCAGCGAATACCGCTCGGCCAGCTTCCAGCGCTTCGCCACGCGAAAATCAAGCGCCGTAAACGCATTATCCTTGCGCAGAGTGTCCCGCTTGATAAACGTCCCATTCGGCAGCAACTCCGAGTGATTCGCGCCACCCGCCGAAGTAGGCTGGGCCGAGTGCGCGCTGAAGCGGGGCGACAACTCCAAGCCCCAAGGACCCTGATAATATCCAAACGCATTGAACCGGTGCCGCTGATCCCGAGCCGAGTAATTGTATTCCGGCTTGAAGTTATTCGCCACCGCGTAATAGTAATTGAACGGATCGCGCTCCTGATCGTCGTCCGAATAGTCGGTCGATAACTGGTAGTTCCATTGGAACTGGAAGCGCTTGGAGAATTGCTTTACCATCCCCAGCGTCCAGCCGCGGAAGAGCGATTTGGCGGACGATTCCACCACCGGCATGTCCCCGATTCCATTCTTTCCGTCCGCACCCAAGCCTGTTGACCAGGGCGAACCGAACACCGCGTCATTCCGATTTACGAAGCGTGTAATGTGGACGCCTTTCGCATAATTGAACGCAGTATAGAGCTTCAGCGAGTTAGTAAGTGCCTGCTCAAACGTTGCCGACCCGGAGTAGGTGCGAGGGTTGCGAAAATTCTTGTCGAACATAAACACCTGCGGGTGATCCGGCGTAGAGGTGCCGGCGTTGGCCACTAAGCTCGTGTAGGCGGGAGGAGTCAAGCCGAAACCATTGAACGTCGAATCGCGGTAGATGGTCTGTCCAACCGACCCGTTCGTTGTACGCGACCCGGCCAGTTCCAGCCCCGGAGTGCGGGCGTAGAAGATGCCTCCATTCACGCGAATCACGCTCTTGCCCTTGCCTGATGGGTCCCACGTAATTCCCAGGCGCGGCTGCCATTGCTTTAGATCCGAAGGAATCTTGCCGTTTGAAGGAAACCCAGGCTTGCCGATGAACGGGGCGTAAAACACCTTGGAAGGATCGGTCAGCGGCGGCGGTTCGATCTGCCCTTCCCAGCGCAGGCCGTAGCTCAACGTAAGATTCGGCTTGATCTGCCAGCGGTCCTGAACGAACACTGCAGGCTCGTTTTGAGGAATCGATTGTGTTCCGGCAGCGGTGACGGATTTGCCTCCCACGCCCGCGAACTGCAAGAACAACAGCAGCGGACCGGTAATGTTAGCTCCTTTGGGGCAGGTGCCGAAGTTATTCGTCGAGCCGTCGGAGCATTCCACGAACGTCGGTCCCACGTTTACGTAGTTCATGAACCCTTGCACGCTGTCGAAGATGAACCTGCCGTTGGCAAAACCGATAAACGTTTGGGTGGTGCTAGTGCGGTTGTATTCAAAGCCCAATTTGAAATTATGCGCGCCGCGAATCAGCGACACGTTATCCACGAACTGCGCCCGCGTGTCGTGATCCTGTACCGGGATGAAGAATGGCTCTCCAAAACGGTAACCCGCGAAACTTACTCCAGTATCCGGGAATGGTCGGCTCTGTCCAGCAAACTGCGGGCCCGTGTAATTACGGGGGCGATCCTCGCGCGAGTACTGAAACCGGAACTCATTGAGCGTCGTCGCGGTAAGGGTGGTGTTGAGCGAAAAATTCAGCGTGTTTGCGAAGTCTCGTTCGGTTGCATTCGCGCTACGGCCGTATGGATCCACATCGAATGTGCCATTTTCCTGGCGGGACCGCGAGTAGTTGTAGCGGAAGGTTGCCAGGTTCTTATCGTTGATGCTCCAATCTATCTTGCCCAGAATCGCGTTGGCGTCGTTGGTGCGTTTCACTGGGCCGTTTTCGCCTGGATCGCCTAGCTTGGTTGCGAAAAAATTCACCAAGGTCGGGTCTATGCGGAGCGGGTTCGTCTGCTTGCTCTGCCGAAAAACTTGCTGGTCATAAGCGGCAAAATAGAAAAGCTTATTCTTGCGAATTGGGCCGCCGATCGTTCCGCCAAACTGTTCCTGAGAGAATCCGCTCAGGCGCGTGCCATCCGACTGCCGCGAAGTAAGTCCGGTCCACCTTTGATACTCGTGCGCCGTCCCGTGCGTCTCGTTAGTGCCTGATTTCGTCACGACGTTGATGAAAGCGCCGGAACTGCGGCCGAATTCGGCGGGCGCGCCATCGGCCACCACCTGAAACTCTTTCACCGCATCCAGGTTGACCGTAAAGGCAGGTCGCTGGCCGCCGCGCTGCTCGCCAAAGAATGGATTGTTAGCATCGCCGCCATCAATGGAAATGTTGTTATTGATCCCCTTCTGGCCGTTCACCGAAATCTCGTCCCCATCCGGCCCTTGCACAATCGACACGCCGGGCGTGAGCTTTGCAAAATCGAGAAAATTGCGGCCGTTGTTCGGCAGCGTGCGGATCGAATTGCGGTCGATGTACGTCGATTGTTCGACAGCCGACGTCTCGATCACCGGGGCCTCGCCGGTCA
>JANXQZ010000836.1 GCA_025353235.1 Bryobacterales bacterium | reverse complement strand
CGGTCTTTCCAGTGGCGAACACTATGAAGATGTACCCGAACTTTTCGAAGTAGCGCTGGTTCCAGTCGGCGAGTTCGGCAGAGATGTTTTCTGTGGCGGTGCTGACTCCGGATTGTTCCTGGGCTGCCCAGCCGCTCGCTTCTTGTTCGCCAATGCGGGGATGCGCCCGGAACGCTTCCAGCCAGTCGGATGTCTCCAGAGTGCGGAATACTTCCTCGGCTTCACCGCCGGCGGCCATTGCATCGGCCCATTTGGTGGACCCGCAACACTTGAGAAATTCCTCTCGGGTGAGTTTCATGATCGCAAGCTTTCCAGGAACTCGTTCAATAGATTGATGGCGACCTGCCGTCGATACCGCGCAGTGGAACGAATGTCGTCGATGGGAGAGATGTCTTGCCCGAGCCCTTCTGCGGCGTCCTGCAGAGCCATGGGCGTGATCGCCCGCCCTTGGATTGATTTTTCCGCTTGACGACAACGAATCACGGTAGGTGCCACGCTGCCGAGCGCGACCCGAATCTCCTCAACAACGTTGCCATTCATGCGTCCGGCAGCGGCTAGGCAGACCTTCGCAATCGCCTGCGCCTTCCGGGTTCCTACCTTGCGCGAGTACTGCTTCCAGCCCGTCATCGACCTCGGCAGACGAATCCGGGCTACCAATTCGTCGGACCGCAAAGCCGTCATTTTGTAGCCCAGATGGAATTTTTCAAAACGAACCCAACGCGAACCCGAGCGCGAAATCAGCTCGAGTTCTGCGTCATAGACCAGCAAGGCAGGCGGCGTGTCAGCGGCGGGCGAGGCGTTCGCGATATTCCCGCCCAGCGTGCCCCGGTTCTGCGTGGCAAGGCCTCCAGTCCAACTCGCCGCCAGACCTAGTAACGGAAATTCCTGGTGCAAAAGAGGATGCCTGCGAACCTGCGTGTAGGTTGTCAGCGCGCCAAGGGTCACGTGAGAAGGAGTGACCTCGATCCCGCTCAGTTCCCGCAGACCCCAGATGTTCATGAGGTTTTTCGGCCCCAACCGATTGGCCTCGAAGAGGACCATCAGGTCGGTCCCACCGGCGATAGGTTGCCAGCGGTCCCAATCATCACCCAGCATTGCAAGCGCCTCGTCCAGGGTGCGCGGGGTGACAAGGTCGTAGTCCGGAACGAACGCTCTCATGCGGATTTAGCGGCCAGGGTGACGGCATCGAAGATCTTTTGATATCCGGTGCAACGGCAGAGATTGCCTGCGAGACCTTCGCGAATGTCATCGAGCATGGGCTTCGGAATTCGCTCCAATAGCGCGTGCGCAGCCATGATCATGCCGGGTGTGCAGATGCCGCATTGAGCTCCGCCGGTTTGGAGGAATGCTTCCTGCAGCGATCCGGACAGGCCCTCAATCGTTACGATTTTGGATCCATTCGCTTGCATCACCGGGATCAGACAACTATTCACCAACTCGCCATCGAGCAGCACCGCGCAGGCGCCGCATTCGCCTTCCCCGCATCCTTCTTTAGTGCCGGTCAGGCCGATGTCCTCCCGCAACACATCCATCAATCGAGCCATGGGCCACACGTTCACCTCATGACTCACTCCATTTACGGTGAGCTGAACTATGCGCATGTCTGCCTATCGATCAGCATCTCCGGAGCCGGCTGGAAAGCCGGCTGCAGCCAAGAATGACTGCCCCACAAGACTTCCATCAACATCTCCGGCATGAGCGGGATTTCGTTCACCGGCACCCCGATCGCATTCTCGATGGCGTTCAGAATGGCCGGAGCGGGACCATCCATGGGCAGCTCGCCGATACCCTTGGCTCCAAGCGGTCCGTAGGCGTACGGCATCTCCTCGAAGCACACGCGGATAGGGGGCAGATCCACCGAGGTGGGCATGATGTAGTTGGTCATCTGGTGATTCGCCATGCGGCCCTCGCGCCAGACCACCTTTTCATACAATGCGTACCCGATGGCCTGCGCTACTCCTCCCTCGATCTGTCCTTCCGCCAAGACCGGATGAATCACTCGGCCCACCTCCTGCAGCGCGACGAAATCCTCGACCTTCATTTCAAACGTGACTGTATCCACCGAGACTTCGGCCACGTACACGGCCCAGGCAAAAGCGCCGTAGGCATCGCCTTTGTAAGTGTCATCGTCCCAGAAGATTCCGGGCGGAGCTTGGTATTGGCTGAACGCGCGCAGCGGACGTGCGCTGTCTGAAGCTAACATTTTCTTCAAGTCGAGCGCGGCCGACTCCACCAGTTTGCCGACCACCATGCAGGTCCGCGACGCCACCGTGGGACCGCTGTTTGGCACGTCCCTGGTGTCGGGCCGCGCGATGTGGACCCGCTCGTACTCGATGTCGAGAGTCTCCGCCGCAATCTGGCACAGAATTGTATTCGTGCCTTGCCCGATCTCCGTGCTCGATGCCAGGATGTGAACGGACCCGTCCGCTCTGGCCTCCAGCCCCACCACCGATTGCAAATATCGCTCGCCCGAACCGGTGAATCCAGCACCATGAAAAAACGAAGCGAACCCAATTCCGCGCTTGATTCGACTGGTCTTGTTCTCGCGCGCAAAGCGCTCCTGCTTAGCGTGGTAATCCGAGAGCATGAAAGCTCGCTGCAGCATTGCATCTAGGTCGACCGGCTCTCGAATCACTTGGCCAGTTGCGGTTGTGTCGCCCTGATGGAGAAAATTTCGCTTG
>JANXQZ010000959.1 GCA_025353235.1 Bryobacterales bacterium | reverse complement strand
CGTCCTGGCCTCGCGCGGGCCGGATGTGATCATGCCCAGGGGAACCTCGATGGAAATGGTGCTGGATCGCGAGCTGCGCTATACCGTGGCGGAATTGCGTTAGCGGCTTACTAGTTTGTCAGTTGATCTGATGAAGGCACGCCGAGCCGATTGACAATCGGCTGCAGATTAACAATCTGCCCCACATTGGCGCGTCGCCGCATGTAATCTAATTAGTTTAAAGCAATCAAACAGGAGAACAGCCGTGTCCAGATTCCGCGTAATTACAGTGGCTCGCCAATATGGCAGCGGTGGAGGCCCCATCGCTCAGAAGCTGGCTGACCGCCTCGGCTGGGATCTGCTCGACAACGCCCTGATCACCCGCATTGCAAAAGCGGCCAAGGTGGATCGCCGGGTTTGCGAAAAATACGATGAGCAGATGGACTCGTGGCTGCATCGGCTGACGAAAACGGCGTACGGCAGAGGCGCCTTTGAAGGCGTGGCGGACTCCAGTGTCTTTGACGGCGATGCCATGGCGGGATTGGCGCGGCAACTTATCGAGGAGGCAGCGTCAATCGGCAATTGCGTGATCGTGGGGCGTGGCGGGCAATGCGTTTTACAAGGGCGCCGGGACGTTTTCCACGTCTACGTGTACGCTCCGCTAGAGGATCGCATCCGCCGAGTGCGTGAAAAATTCGGACCCCAGCACGCCACGTCGGAAATAATTCGCGCCAGTGATCGGGAGCGCGCGGCCTATGTGAAGCATCATTACCAATGTGAGTGGTGCAATCCGCATTTGTACGACGCAATGTTCACGTCCACTCTGGGCGAGGATACGGTTGTCGACGCGGTACTGGCCGCCATGTGTATATCTCCCGATCGCCTGAAGGTTCCAGAGGATGCCTACGCCCAACGGTCCTGACCGTCAGATTAACCCTTGGATTATTGCCATTTCGGTCATGTTTGGCACCTTTATGGAGGTGCTGGACACCACGGTCGTGAACGTCTCGCTGCCCCACATCGCGGGCAGTCTTTCAGCTTCAGTGGATGAGGCGACTTGGGCGCTGACGTCGTACTTAGTGGCGAACGCTATCGTTCTGCCGATCACAGGCTGGCTGGCCAATTTTTTCGGCCGCAAGCGCTTGTTGATGCTCTCAGTGAGCGGCTTCACGGTCGCGTCGTTCTTGTGCGGGCTCGCTCCCACCCTCCCTTTGTTGATCCTTTTTCGCTGCTTGCAAGGTGCCGCTGGGGGATGCCTTCAGCCGCTATCCCAAGCCGTCCTGCTGGAAGCTTTTCCACCTCAGGATCGCGGGAAAGCTATGGGATTCTGGGGCCTGGGAATCGTGGTTGCGCCCATATTAGGGCCGGTGCTCGGCGGTTGGCTTACGGATAGTTATAGTTGGCGCTGGGTGTTTTATATCAATATTCCCGTCGGCGTCGCGTGCCTACTGATGACCAGGGCGTTCATCTGGGATCCTCCTTACATTCAGCGATCCTCAGCAGGAAGGATTGATTATTGGGGCATCGGCTTCCTCGCCGTCGCGATTGGGGCCTTGCAAGTGATGCTCGACAAAGGCGAGGAGGTTGACTGGTTTTCGTCGCACCTGGTGCAAATTCTTTGTTTCGCGTCTGCGGCCTTCTTCATTGGATTCATCGTCCGCGAACTCATGGCCAAGCAGCCCGTGGTGCATCTGGGGGTCTTCAAGGATCGCACGTTTAGCGCGGGTGTGATTCTCATGACGTGCGTTGGGTTCGTTTTGTACGGGAGCATGGTGCTGCTGCCAATTTGGCTGCAAACGTTGCTCGGGTATCCGTCGCTGCAGGCTGGCATTGCCTTGTCCCCCCGAGGAATGGGTTCGTTTATCGCCATGCCGATTGTGGGAGCGCTGCTCTCGCGCGGCGACCCTCGCAAGTTCCTTGGGGCGGGTCTGCTCATCTCCGCCTGGACGATGTACGAATTTTCGCGCCTCAGCCTGAATGCCGGTTACTGGGATTTCTTCTGGCCGCAATTTATTCAGGGAATCTCGCTGGGGCTCCTCTTCGTGCCGCTGACGACTATTACGATGGGCATGATTCGAAAAGAGGAGATGGGCAACGCGACCAGCATCTTCAACCTGATGCGCAATCTGGGAGGGAGTTTTGGAATCGCAGCAGTTACCACGCTCGCGTCCCGCCATCAACAGGTGCATTTGAACTATCTTTCAGCCCATGTGAACTCGGCGAATCCGCGGGCCGCGAGTATGCTTCAGGGTTTTCAGAATATGATGACGGCCCATGGATCCGGGCCGGTGACTGCGGTTAGGCAGAGTTATATTATGTTGTCAGGCGTGCTGCGGCGCCAAGCGGCTATTCTGTCCTATATTGACGTTTTTATGATTCTCTGCGCGGTCTTCGTGGGGATTCTACCCCTGTTATTCATCATGAAAAGGCCGCCCAAAGGAGCTGTCAACGCGGCCGCGCATTGATGAAGCTCGGGGAACTGCCGATTTGCCGCTTCCTGCGGCTGTGCCAAATCGTGCGAACGGTGGTTGCTAGGATGGGAGTAAGCCCCCATGCACACGTTCTATATCGAGACCTTCGGTTGTCAGATGAACGCGCACGACTCCGAGAAGGTCACCGGAACGCTGCTCACCGAAGGCTACTCGCAGGTGGAAACTCCTGAGCAGGCCGATCTCATTCTCTACAACACCTGCAGCATCCGCGATAAAGCCGAGCAGAAAGTCTTTCACCGCCTTCAGCAGTTCAAGAAAGACGCTGGCAAGGGCAAGGTGTTTGCCGTGCTCGGTTGCGTGGCTCAGCAGGAAGGCGAGAAGATTTTCGAACGCGCTCCGCATGTTAGTTTGGTGGCGGGATCGGCTAGCTATGCCAAGCTGCCGCAAATGCTCGTGCAGCTCCAGGCTGGCAATCGGCGCGTTACGGGTTTGAGTTTCGACGCCGAAGAAACGTTCGAGACTCCCTTTACCCGTCGCGATAATCCGCATCGGGCTTACATCACGATCATCGAAGGCTGCGACAAGGCGTGCGCGTACTGCGTGGTCCCGTTCACGCGCGGGCCAGAGCGGAGCCGCACGGGCGAGAGCGTCTTGCGGGAAGCAGGCGAGTTGGGGCGCATGGGCTACACGGACATTCAGCTTCTCGGCCAGAATGTGAATAGCTATCGTGACCCTTCCCCAGCGGGCTGGGATTTTTCACGGCTGCTACGCGCGATGGGCGAGGTGGAGGGAATCCGGCGGGTTCGTTTTACGACGTCTCACCCGCGCGATTTCGTGAAGGATATTATCGATGCCATTGACGATAATCCCGTGCTGTGCAATCACGTGCATCTTCCCGTGCAGTCGGGGTCGAATGCAGTGCTCGCTCGCATGCGGCGGATGTACACGCGCGACGATTATATGCGCCGCATCGATTGGATGAAAAACGCGCGGCGAAATATCTCCATTACTAGCGATATCATCGTCGGGTTTCCGGGCGAGAGCGAAGCCGACTTCGAAGCGACTTTGTCGCTGCTCGACACCGTGGAGTACGATTCCGTCTTCAGCTTCAAGTATTCAAAACGCCCGAATACTTCGGCTCTGGAATTGGAAGATCATATTCCCGAGGAGGAGAAAAGCCGTCGATTGGCGATCGTGCAAGAGCGGCAACGAGCCATCCAGATTCGACGAAATGCGGAGCTGGTGGGTACCGTGGAAGAGACTATGATCGAGGGCTTCAATCAGGCTACGGGGCAGTGGATCGGGCGGACCTCGCAGAACCGCACGCTGAACTTTATGCATGCGGCTCATCCTGGTCCTACGGAAGGCGAGACGCTGACCGGAAGCTACCTGAACGTGAGAGTGACCCGGGCGGGTCCAAACTCCTTGGCTGGAGAGGCAGTAAATTGAAAGGGGGCTATCAATGGAAGTCGAAATGAAGATCCGGGGATTGATGATGGATCCCGTGACGAACATGCCTATCGTCGTCCTGAAAGATGTAAATGGCAATTCCATTCTGCCTATCTGGGTGGGGATTTATGAAGCGAATGCCATCGCACTCGAGATCGAAAAGATTTCCACTCCCCGGCCCATGACCCATGATTTGATCAAGGTGTTGCTGCTGGGGTTGGGAACCGGCATTCGCAAAGTAGTGGTGAGCGAACTTCGCGACGATACCTTTTATGCCATGATTTGGCTGGACAAGGATGGAGAACTCATCAGCGTGGATTCGCGCCCGAGCGACGCGTTGGCGCTGGCGCTGCGGCTCGATTGCCCGATTTATGTAGATGACAGCGTACTCAAGACGTCCAAGGCTTCCAGCACGGCTTCCGATAAGGTGAACAACGAGGAGTTGCGCCGCTGGCTCGAGAATTTGAATGATGAGGATCTCGGCCGGTACAAGATGTGATTGCGGTGCTTGAGAAGTTGGCGGCGGCTGGGATTCAAATTCTGCTTGCGGAGATGACCACGCATTTTGTCCTGGAACGGAGCGGATACGCGGCGTTGGTGGAACGAAAGGACGACGGCTTCGGCGGGGTCGGCGCTCCGGGCTTGCTGACGGATCGAGGTTTAGCGGTTCTGGTGTGGCGGGGCGGCGAACCTTTCTTTGTGTCCAAAGGTTACGATCAAGCGGCCGAGGCAGGGCAGGTGTCTGAGCTGCGTGCGTTCATGGATGATTTAAAGAGGGCCTTGGGTGGACAAATCAGCTAGGAAACAGTGGTCTCGTCCTGAGGCAGTGGCTCTTTCCGGCGCATATGCTCCCGCGCGTTTTTGTGCACATCGCCCATCTTCACTCCCGTAATCGCGACGGCAATAAATCCAACGATCAGCAGCGGAATGGTGATCGCTGTCCATAGGATAAACGAGAATCGTTTTGCCACCGGACTGGGGACACCAAAGAGGCTCAGGCCGATAACAGTGATCCCGTTGTAGATTCCCACATTTCCGGGAGCTTGCGGAACCACCGCGCCAAGGCGCAGGATTACCATTAAGGCGAATGCGGCGGCTATCGAGACGTCACGCAGGTGCGAGTACGACCGGATCAACGCGTAGATCGGGAGCACTTGGACGAGACTGTAGAAAAGGCTGACAAGGGCGGCGTAGTACAAGTAGCGCGAGTGCCCGATCAAGTGCAGGTCTTCGATTAGGACGTGAACCCAGCCCAGCCACTTCGCGCCCAGGACGTAATCAAGGGTCTGCTGCTTCCAGAACATCGCAATGCCCACGAGGATGCCGCAGACTACCAGAAGCCCTACCAGAAAGTATCCGCCGACCACAAATTCGCGGGGTAGACGCACGTAGTGGGTCGTGACGAAGAGGCAAACAACCAGCCAAATGCCATCTAAAATGCGCTCGATGAGAGCCGACGCCAAGGTTACCGAAACCGGTATGTCGGACCATCTGCCAAGCAAATAACAGCGAATGATCTCGCCCGGTCGAAGCGACAGAACCGCGTTGAAAAACTGCCCCACGTAGATCGACCGCATGGAGTCCCACAGGGGGATAGACTTGATTGGCTTTAGGACCAGTATCCAGCGCCAAGCCTGGAGTGAGTATACGAGAATATCGAAAACTACGCCAACGGCCACCCAGCGCCAATCTAGATGCGGGATCTCACGCCGCAATTCGCCTAGATTCGCACCATAAAGCGTCCAAGCTAGACAGATTACCGAAATTACGCTTGTAACAACGAAGAAGATTCTCGAACGAAGCTTAATCGCCGAAGCCGGAGAGACCATTCCACCCAACCACCATCATAATCATTGATCGGTTTCCGGGATGGCTACGCCGGGCTTCTGCAAGTACGGTATGCCGTGCTCCATCCAATCTGGCTTCGGATCGCCTTTCAGATAATAGTCGAAGTATTGCTGCAGTCGAAGAGCATAGTCCTTTTGGTTTGGCCGTCTTCGCAGCCCGTGAGGTTCTCCATTGTAGGAGAACAGGTATGCTTCTTTGCCAAGTCGGCGCAGTCCAAGGTAGAACTCGATTCCCTGGTACCACGGCACAGCGTCATCGGCATCGTTGTGGATCATCATGACGGGCGTCTTCACCCGGTCAGCCATGAAGATGGGCGAATTCTCGATGTAGCGCATCGGATATTCCCAGAGAGTTCCTCCGATGCGGCTCTGGGTTCGCTCGTATTGAAACTGGCGAGGAATGCCAGGGCCCCAACGAATGCCGTCGTAGGCGCTGGTCATGTTCGCCACCGGTGCGCCCGCCGCGACCGCTTTGAACCGATTCGTTTGAGTGATCATGTAGGCGATCTGGTACCCGCCCCAGCTATGGCCTTGAATGCCGATCGCGTTCTCGTTGACGAAGCCGCGATCGACGACGGCCTGGACCGCTGGCAAAACGCATTGGAGCGCGCTTTGTCCGGGGAAGCCGATCTTGTACGCGATATCCGGCTCCAGGACTAGATAACCATTGCTCACGTAGTAGCTAACATTGATGGTGTGGCCGGGGCGGGGCTCAATGTAACTGTGGACGCCTTGCGTTAAGCGCTCGTATATATAGACCAGCAAAGGATACTTCTTCTTGGGGTCGAAGTTTTCAGGCTTATACAGCGTGGCTTTCAAAGCGAGGCCGTCGAGGTTCTTGAAATCGACCAGTTCGGCCGAGCCCCACAGTATTCCCGCCTGCTGCGGATTTGCATCGCTTACTTTTCGAAGCTCCTGAAAATTCAGATCTGTTACTTGAAGGTCTGGCGATTCCACGAACGTCGATTCGGTTAGAACCAACACGTCGGCGTCTTTCGCCTTGATGGGGTTGCTGAAGTTCTTCGCCGCCATGATTAGCTTTTGAGGCGGAGCGTTACCGCTTAAGCTCGTTCGAAAGAAGCCGGAATCATGGGTGTCGTTATTTTCGGCGCGGAGCAGGAGCGGTTTGGCCGGATCTATACCCTTGTCCTCCGGATCGGTGTCGAGCCGCACGTAGCGGAACATCAGATGATTTTTGCGCCCAGAGGTCTGGGTCTAGTTCGTCGCAGAAACCC
>JANXQZ010000889.1 GCA_025353235.1 Bryobacterales bacterium | reverse complement strand
CCGATCCAAAGCTCGATGAACGAAGCAGAAGTACGCTTCGGCTTTGCGCCTGATCGAGAGTGCCGCAAGCTCGAAAACCAGGACCACTTCGTTGCAAGAGTGCAACGCGGTTCGCGAATCCTTGGCCGGACTGGACCACGTCTGCCCCGTTTAAGGCGCATCGGATTGCTGCTCTGGGGTCAATCATTCTGGCCGTTCCTCGTTCACTGTTTTGACGAAACGTGCGGGTTATCTCACCGCAACAGCGATCAACGTTGCACAAATTACTGTTTTTCAACCATGAGAACGATTCCTGCAAAACTGTACTCGTTCTTAATCTTTCTTCCCCGTTGAGTTCCAGATAATTCGCCGGATATCCATGGCGAAGTTCAGGAGCGTGGAGTCGTCCGTGTTGTCCAGCAGAACAATGAGATCCCTCTCACGAGGCATACGTTGAATCAGCGAATTTAAAACCAAAGATGGCGCCTCCATGCATCGGGATTGCCTCACCGGCAAAAGGCTGACCTTCTTTGGGTATTAAGAGCCCCCACCCATAACCGTAATTCTCCAGATTTGGCCGGAACAGCAGATCCCGGTACGCCGCCGGAAGCAGACGTTCCGTATATAGCGCCTGGTCCCATTTGTAAAGGTCTTCGATGGTCGAATACAACGCCCCGGCCGGAAAAATGAATCGACATGTCATAAAACCGGGCGTTGGAAACGCTCTCACCAGAGCGTTCGTATCCTCTTGCCCGGTGCGGAATGAGCATCTCCGTATGCGTGTATCCGGAGTCCTCCATCCCGAGAGGGTCAAAGATGCGCTGTCGTAGCAAAGCCTCATACGGCTGTCCCGTAACCCGCTCCAGAATCGCGCCCAGAATGAAGTACCCGGAGTTGCTGTAATTGAATTTGCTACCGGGCTCAAATTGCAGGTCTCCGCTACAGAATTTGCGTACGAAATCTTCAGTTGAATAGTGCATTCGGCTTGTCGGGCCATCAACGAACCCAGGTAGCGTGATGAAATTGGGAATGCCCGACGTGTGTGTAAGGAGCTCGTGGACGGTTATGCGTGTTCCCGTGTCTCGTCGATAGTGCGGCAAATAATCCGAAATGTGTCCAACGAGCCGCAGCCTTCGCTCGCTAACGAGCTGTAGGACAAGGAGGGCCGTGAATTGCTTCGTCATGGACCCTATTTCGAATTTTGTCTGTACGTCATTTGGCACATTCCATTCGAAGTCGGCCAAACCGAAAGCTCGTTCGTAAACAATCTTTCCTTGCATTGCCACCAGCACTGTCCCATTGAATTGAGCGGAGCTTGTCTTTTGCTGCATAAGCGCATCGATCTGGTCCGAAATTGAACCTGCGCAGCAAATCATACTGGCTGCCAAGCCGATGCTGGTCATCATGACCGCTGTCGTCATCTTCCGGAGCGGTACTCGGAGCATTTCGGCACATTGACTTGAAAAGTCGTTCGACATCATCCCCCTAAAGCCCTGCGAACGGATGCTCTGCTAGTTGACAGCCTCCGTGCAATTTCAGATTTTGATATGCCTTCTGCAAAGAGTTGACGTACTGCATCCTGTTTCCCACATGCCGTACGTGGCCGTCATCAGAATTGAGGCAGCTTTAGTACAAGCTGCGCCGTAAGCGGAATACTTCCGTGAACGAGATGTAGAGGTTCACCGCTCCCAGGCCGCTAATGGCCCCCCTGAAAAAGCCGCTTTCCCACAAGCGGCTAAGCCATGGGGCCAGTTCGGCAATCCAATTATTTGCCCAGGGATCGAGCCACGGAAAGACCAGCAGAAAAACGCCAATCTCGAAACATAAGATAACGGATAGCAGCGCCCCGAGCCGACGTGACCATCCAGCCACTCGGTCCTCTACGGACATCCCGCTGCAGCCATCCCTTTCTCGAATAGGTCCGCCTGCCGAGGGTATCCGGTCCAGATCGCATCGGGGCAGTTCTCGCGCACGGGCCAAAAACTAAATCGATGCAGCGGGGTGGGGCCGACGTTCTCGAGCGCTTTCCAGTGCTCGTCAGTGGAATAGCCTTTATGGTTTTTGAGGCCGTACTGGGGAAACACGGCATCCCACTCGCACATGCAGGCGTCTCGCGCAACTTTAGCGAGGATGGATGCAGCCGCGATGCATTGCGACAGAGCGTCTCCATGAATCAGCGACGTCTGGGGAATGGGCAGATCCACTGTCACGGCATCGATTAAAAGATAATCGGGTTGAGGTTTTAGCTTCTCGACTGCTCTTCGCATGGCCAGCCGCGAGGCTTGCAGGATATTGATATGATCGATCTCGTACGCATCCGCCGACGCGACCGCCCAGGCTACCGCGCGTTCTCGAATGCGGGTGGCCAAAATTACTCGCCGCTCGGCAGTGAGCAGTTTGCTATCGGCCAGACCGCGAATCGTCCGCTCTGGAGAGAGAACCACCGCAGCCGCGTATACCGGGCCGAAGAGCGCACCGCGACCCACTTCGTCAACGCCCGCTATGAAGCTGTAGCCTTGCAGACGGGCTTCGCGCTCGTGCTTGGATTTAGCGGTCATGCTTCTGCGGCGATTCTGCCGAGCCGCGCGCGCCAGCAACGGTCGCGCGACTTACTCGCGTTCCTTCAAGCGGGCAGCTTTGCCCTTCAGTCCGCGCAAGTAGTACAGTTTTGCGCGGCGTACACGGCCAGTGCGGACCATATCGATATGATCGACCACAGGGGCGTGAATCGGAAAAATTCGCTCAACACCTTGGCCAAAGCTGATCTTGCGAACCGTGATCGTCTCGCCCATCCCGGTGTTGTTCCGGGCAATCAGCGTGCCTTCAAAGATCTGCAACCGCTCTTTATCGCCTTCCCTGATCTTCACGTGAACACGAATGGTATCGCCGGGCCGAAACGCCGTGATACTCGGTTTTTTGTTCTTTTCGATAATCTTGCTCAGCACTGCATTCTGCATGATAAATCCTTGAATCTTCTATTGTAATAAATCCGGGCGGTTCTTTGCTGTCTTTTCCAGCGCCGCCTGCTTTCGCCAATTCCGAATGGCTTCATGATTGCCGCTCAGAAGCACTTCGGGCACCTTCCACCCGCGAAAATCGGCCGGCCTTGTATACTGCGGGCAGTCCAGCAGGCCTTCTTCGCTGAAGGATTCGTGAACCGTGGAATCCGTGTTGCCCAGGACGCCCGGAAGCAGCCTAGCCACGCAATCCACCACTACAGCGGCCGCCAACTCGCCCCCGCTCATAACGAAATCCCCGATGCATAGCTCTTCATCGGCTAGATTTTCCGCTACCCTCTCGTCTACGCCTTCATAGCGGCCGCAAATGAGCAGGACTCTCTCGTATTCCGCTAGCCTGCGCGCTGCAGCCTGATCGAAGACAGGCCCCTGAGCCGATAGCAACACAGTTCGATCCCGCTGGCCCCGTTCCGGCCAGATTGCCTCCACCGCTTCGAACACCGGCTGCGGTTTGAGAAGCATCCCCTCGCCTCCCCCAAACGGACGGTCATCCACGGTCCGGTGACGGTCGCGGGTCCAGGTCCTAAGATCGTGAATACGTATTCCGATCAGGCCTGACCCTACCGCTCGGGCAACCACGCCGTGTTGAAACGGACCCTGGAAAAATTCGGGAAAGATCGTCAAAATGTCGAAGATCATACCCGTTCACAACTCGTCCAAACCTTCCGGAAGTTCCACCAAAACACGCTTGGCTGCCAGGTCAATGTGCTGAAAAATAGACTTCGCGAACGGGATCATGATGACCTTCCCATCTGCAGCCTTCACTTCCAGTAAAGGAGGACCGCCATACTCCTTCCAATCCTCAACGATCCCGAACGATCTACCCGTTAGACGGTCCGTTACTTCGCAGCCGACGAGATCAGACTGGTAATACTCGCCTTCCGGCAACACAGCCCGCTCCTCCAGAGGGATGCAGACATCGGCATCTTCTAGCTTTTCGGCATCGGAGATTGAATCCACCCCGGCAAACTTGAAGATGAGCTTATCGCCGTGACGCCACACCCGCTCCACTTCGAGCGCCGTTCCATTCACGAACACTCGGCTGACGCGTTCGGGATTATCACCGAGAGGAGCGGCTGCCAGCTCTCCCTTATTACCCCGCGCGCGCTGCAGGTGGGCGATGGTTACGAATTCCAGAAGACTATTCCAGTATTTCCAGCGTGAATCGGCGATTCAGCTTCATGCTCGCCGCCCCCAGCAAAGTGCGGATGCAGCGGGCTGTTCTGCCCTGCTTCCCGATTACTTTGCCCAGATCGCCCGGGGCTACCCGTAGCTCCAGCACAGTGATCTGTTCGCCTTGCAGTTCGCGAACTACCACTTCATCCGGGGAGTCCACAAGAGCTTTCGCGATATCTTCCACCAACTGTTTCATCTCTTGTCCCTCTCTTAGGAAGCGGTTTTAAGCAGCCGACTCAACAGCGGGCGCGGCTGCGGGATTCTTCTTGATCAGGCGCGTGACCCTTTCCGAGGGCTGCGCTCCATTCTTCATCCAATGATCGATGCGATCATGTTTCAAAGTGACCACCTGAGGCTGCGAAACGGGGTTGTAAAATCCCACCACTTCTACCGAGCGGCTATTGCGGGCTCGTGCCTTCTCAATCACCACTACCCTGTACGTCGGTTTCTTCTTAGCGCCAAAACGCGCCAGTCTGATCATTAGCATTTCTATTGTCTATTCCTATTGCAATCGGTTACTTAAAGTGGCTACATCCCACCGAACATGCCGCCGAGACCGCCCGGCAGCTTCAGCTTGCCCATGCGTTTGCCGAGCATTCCGCCCATGCCGCTAAGGCTCTTCATCATTTTACGTGCTTGCGCGTACTGCTTCAAAAGATTGTTGACGTCTTGAACGGAAGTGCCGCTGCCCTTGGCAATCCGCCGTCGGCGCGCACCATTCACGAGCATATGATTTTCGCGCTCGCGGGGAGTCATTGAGTCGATGATCGCCACGATCCGCGTAATCTCGTTCTCGTCAACCTTGACGTTCTTCAAATCTTTAATGGGGCCGATATTCGGCATCATGCCCAGCAGCGATTCCAGCGGACCCAGTTTGCGAATCTGCTTGATCTGGTCGCGAAAATCCTCCAGCGTAAACTCGTTGTCGATGAGTTTGCGCTGCATCTCTTCCGCTTTCTTCTGATCAATGCTTCCTTCTACCTTCTCGATCAGCGACAGCATGTCCCCCATCCCGAGAATGCGTTGCGCCACGCGGTCAGGATGGAAAGGTTCGAGAGCGTCGAATTTCTCGCCAACGCCGACGAACTTCAGCGGTTGGCCGGTGATTTGGCGAATCGACAGCGCCGCGCCACCTCGCGCATCGCCGTCCATCTTGGTCAGAATCACGCCGGTAATCCCGAGACGTTTGTGGAACTCGTCGGCGGATTTGACGGCGTCTTGACCAGTCATCGCGTCGGCGACAAACAGAATCTCGCTGGGATTGAGTTGCTCTTTCAACTCCTGCAACTCGGTCATGAGCTGATCGTCGATATGCAGGCGACCAGCGGTATCAACCAGCAGGACGTCCCGTCCGGTTTGAACCGCTTCGCGACGAGCCGACTTCGCGAGTTCCGAAGGCTTGGTCTCGTCAGCCGTCCCCGCATAGATCGGCAGTTTGATGTCGCGTGCCACCACGGCAAGCTGCTGGCGAGCAGCGGGGCGATACACGTCCACCGACACCATGATTGGCTGGTGCCCGTTTTTCGAGAGCCAGCGTGCGAGTTTGCCGGTGCTGGTAGTTTTGCCGGAGCCCTGCAGTCCCACGATCATGATTGCGCTGGGCGGTTCGTTGGCAAAGCGCAATTTCGCTTGATGGCTGCCCAGCATCTTGATCATTTCGTCGCGGACGATTTTGACCACGTGCTGCGTAGGCGAGAGGGCAGAGAGAACTTCTTCGCCCATGGCCTGGAGCTTTACGGCTTCAATGAACTGCTTCACTACGCGGAAATGGACGTCGGCCTCGAGCAGCGCCACGCGGATCTCGCGCAGGGCGGCTTCCATGTTTTCGGCCGTCAGCTTCCCTTCACCGCGCAGGTTCTTGAAGACCCGCTGCAGCTTTTCGGATAAATTATCGAACATGATTTACTTCAGACACACTTCGGGAGGGCGTCTACTTTTGTCATTATACCGGAAGTGCTGGCTCCAATTTGGTTCAAGGAATAAACGCGGTACAGCGGCCCTCTGAACTGGGTCCAATGTACTTCGCCCCGGCCGCCAACTTGCCAGCCGTCCTGCGAAGCAGGGCCTTCGTCGGCGCAAAAGCGAGAAGCGAACGGAACGTGCGACTCCAGATGCTTCAGGGTTCATGATTTACGATAGGCGCTTCTTGGGCCTAAGAGGCGACGGAAGCCCGGTGCTACGGTCATGGCGGAGTGAGCACTACGCAGGCTTGGTGGTGGCCGGAAGACGAAGCTGTCTGAAGATTCGGCCTTGCTGCCCGAACTTAAACATCTGGTGGAGCCTGCAACTCGCGGAGATGCCCTGAGGCCGCTGCTGTGGACATCGTAAGTCTGCCCCAACGTAATAGCGGACTGCCTGCGCGAACTCGGATATAGTTTACAGGCGAACAGCAAGACGCGGGAAGGAAGCAGCCACATGGACCGGGACGCACAGTTTCAGTACATCAGCGAACAGGCCCGTGCGTTTTTGGCGGCGGACGAACCGGTTGTTTCGGTGGATACGAAAAAGAAAGAACTGGTAGGAATTTCAAAAACAGCGGTCGCGAACTGCGTTCAATGGACAACTGTGGCGCGGCAAACCGCTGCGGAGCTTTAAGACTATTGTCCAATTGATCGCCGCTACAACAACCACCGCCGGCCTCAGGGCGAAGGTCAACAGAACTTGGCCCGATTCAACATGTCCCTGGAGCTTGGCAACGAGTTCGAGGCATCGGCTCATGACGAGACGCCGGCGACCGTCAGTGGAAAGGTCCAACCCGCGCTATTATCAAGGCCGCTGGGTCGCTTGTCGCCGAAATGAATTGAGCGGGATTCAGCAGGGAGAATCATGCAAATCGCGCGAACTCGGACTCTATTGCTGGCTTTGACCCTCGCGGCGGCCATCGCTCCTGCACAACGGCGCGGCGGAGTGCCGCCTCAAGACGGTTTCCGCTTCCGCTTCGTCGGACCCATTGTAGGCAACCGCGTCGCGTCCGTGGCAGGGGTGCCGGGAGACCCCAGCACCTATTATGCAGGCGCGGCCTCGGGCGGCATCTGGAAATCCACCGACGGCGGCAATGCCTGGGTTCCCATCTTCGACAGCCAACCCGTTGCCGCCATCGGCGCGCTCGCCGTCACTCCCACCGACCCCAACGTGGTCTGGGCCGGCACCGGGGAAGCCTGGGTGATCCGCGACAGCGACGTGATGGGGAACGGCATTTACAAATCCACTGATGCGGGCAAGAACTGGACTCGCATGGGTCTTGAAGAAACCGGCCGCATTGGTCGCATCATCGTTCATCCCAAGAATCCGGAAGTGGTGTTCGCCTGTGCGGTGGGTCGAGCTACCGGTCCGCAGCAAGAGCGCGGGGTGTACCGGACCACCGACGGCGGCGCTCATTGGGATCGCGTGCTTTTCGCCGACGAAAATACCGGCTGCTCCGGCCTTGCAATGGACCCGCACAATCCGCGCGTCTTGTTTGCTGGCATGTGGCAACTCGAAATGCATAGCTGGGGCGAGTTCGGCGGAGGCCCGAGCAGCGCGATGTACATGTCGCGCGATGGCGGTACTACGTGGACCAAACTGGAAGCGCATGGCTTGCCCAAATCGCCGCTGGGCAAGATTGACGTGGCGGTCGCGCCTAGCGATTCCGACCGGGTGTATGCGCTCATGCAGACCAAGGATCAAGGATCGCTGTGGCGTTCCGACGATGGCGGTGAGAACTGGCGCGTCGTTAACTAT
>JANXQZ010000837.1 GCA_025353235.1 Bryobacterales bacterium | reverse complement strand
GTTCTTCAGCGTCTTGATCCCCTCAATGTAGCGAATCACCTCGCCGACCGTGATTCCCTCGGGTGCCCGGGCAAGCAGGTAGCCACCCTCGGCTCCCCGGCGCGATTCGACGAATCCCCCTTGCTTCAAGCCCGAGAGAATCAATTCAAGAAATTTTTGCGGAATCTTCTGCCTGCGCGCGATATCGGCGATTTTGACCGGTTCTCCAGACGTCTGAGCGGAGAGATCGAACACGGCCTGAAGGGCGTACTCCCCTTTCACCGATATATTCATCTATTCACCGCCGCCAAGTGAGAGTGTACACCGCAAGGAGCTATTCGATGACCCGGATAAACTCGGCGAGGATGGCGTACTTGTCCTCTTCCGGATCGAGATCCCAGGAGGGGTATTCCGGATTGAGCGACTCCAAACGGATGCGCGCGTGCGTCCAGGCCTCGCCGGAGCCGCTCTTCTCGCTGCGATACCGCTTAACTGTATACCGATTATTGCCGCTGGCGTCCCGGTTCTCCACCAGCACCAAGCGGTTCTGGCGCGAACCCGTCACCCCGTGGCGAAACACGCACAGCGATTCATCCGGGATCAGCGGCTCCATCGAATGGCCCGCAATCCGGCACACGAACATGTCGGGAGAGAGGCGCAGATCCTCCGGCGTTTCGAGCCACGTTTCCTCCGACACTTCATCGTTCTCGAGAAATTTCCCGGCGGCCGCCCGCAGCGAATACAGCGGCAGGTGGGTGCGGAAGCGAACCACGTTGCTTTGCACATGCTCGCGGTAGAGCCGGTTGAGAGTGCGGTCTAAGTCGTGGCTGGCAACGGACTCCCTAGGGGTAATCCTCAAAGCGTTCGAGAGAGTGTCCTCCAGGTAGCGAAGAACGCCCTCCACGCCCAAGTCGCCAGGGTCGGCTTTGCGCTCAAGATCGTCGGCCAACGCTTCCAGCACTTCGCGGTCGTCTTCGCTGGCCAGATCCTCCCAATCGCGCCGCAGCCGCAGCCGCAGCACCGAAGCCGCCGGGTCTTGCAGCAAAACTCCAATCGTAGTTGGATCGCGACCGGGCAGGTCGAGTTCGAGCAGCGAGTAGTTGGCGGTGGCGGCGCTGGGGAACGAGATAACCATAGGCTAAGGCGTGAATGGATAATATCCCTTTCTCGCCCGCACCTTCACGTTCGGCAGATCCACCTTTACGTTGATGTTGCGGAACACCTTGTTTGCGCCCTTGGAATCGGACGGAACGTCGGGGATGTAGCGCAAAATATATTGGGTGGTAATCTCGCCCGCCACGTTGCTGATCGCCTTGAACATGCCGGTCGCCAGAGCCGAGGCGTACCCTCCGGTCCCGACCTTCAACGCGTAATTGCCCTCGTCCGAGGGTGTGGAAAGGAAGCCGGGAACGTCCGAGTAAACGCCTTCCAGCGGGTATTCCACTCTGCCGCCCGTCTCTTCCGCTAGCCGGATGAGGTTTTTCTCATCCTCGTTCTTAAAACCGAAAGCGATCGTGCTGACTCCATAAATCGTCACTAGATTGCGCTGCGCAAGTTCCAGCACCTCGTTCAGCGTATGCTTGCTTGCATTGTCGTGCCCGTCCCCCATCACGACTACCACGCGGCGCGGCTCCACCGGCTCTCCTACCACGAGCTTTCTGCTCGTGCAGGCCATGTAGATCGCGTCGTAGAGCGCCGACCCTCCGCCTGGCTTCAGCTTCCTCAGTTTCTCCACGATCGGCTCGGAATCGCTGGTCGTGTTCACCGCCA
>JANXQZ010000822.1 GCA_025353235.1 Bryobacterales bacterium | reverse complement strand
GAGTTGCTTGCGCGAGTGCGGGCTCTGCTGCGCCGAGGCCAGCCAACGCCTGAGAGGCTGCAGGTGGGCGATCTGCAACTCGACTGCATCCGTCGCAAGGTGCTCCGTGGCAATGAGAGCATCGAACTCGCGCCAAAGGAGTTCAGCATTCTCGAATACATGATGCGCAATCGCGGCCGCCCGTTGAGTCGGACCATGATCGTGGAGCATGTGTGGGACATGGACTATGACGGGCTTACCAATATCGTTGATGTTTACATTCGCCACCTGCGGAGCAAGATAGACGATAAGTGGCCGTTGAAGATGATTCATACGGTGCGGGGCATTGGCTATATGATGGACGCGCCCGAGAAGCTGGAAAAGACTTTCTAGCGTGCTGCTTCCAGCGCTAACAGAGCCGGCTCGAAACAGGCAACGTGGCGAGCCGATTAACAATCGGCTGCAGATTAACAATCTGCCCCACAAAGCGACCGAGTTTCATTGCGGCCTGCGAAGAAACTAGTGGATAGTAGTACTTCAAGGTGAATTGCCAGATGCTAGAGCAGAAAGGGCACTAGGGCTGAGGGCGAATGCGTTTTGCCCCCCACCCTATTCGCTTCCTGCGCGGACTGCGGTTCCGCCTGGCCGTCAGCTATGTTATCTTCTTCGCCGTCTTGCTGGTGAGCCTGGGAGTTATCTTTCGGGCAACCATCAGCTCCATCCAGGAAAAACAAGTCGAAGACGTTCTGGACGAGGAGTGGGGTGCGGTCAAAGGCTACCTGCGCTTCGGCCCGGTAGGAGCCGAATGGTCCTACGACAAGTTTGACGCCGAAGAAGACTTCATCGTGGCGCGTTTGAAGCGGGTATGGCTGTTGGCCGATGCCGCGGGCAATCCTCTGCAATACAACGGCTACGATGCGCTAGGGTTCGACTCCAAGGATTACATCAAGGCAATTATCAAGCAGGGAGCCAAGGCGAGAGCCATCCGTCTGCAGATCGACAGCGAGGGGGTACCGTACGTAATCCGGTCAGGAGTGATTGTGGACGAGAAGCGCCACCCCTATTACATGTCCATCGCGCGGGCCGTGGGCGACAATACCAAGCTGCTGAAAGAGTTCACCTTTCGCTATGAAGTGATTGTGTCGGTGGCCTTGGTCATCGCCGGGCTTTTCGGATGGGTGCTGGCAAGAAGAGCGCTGGCCCCGGTCGATTCAGTCGCAAAGGCCGCGCAACACATCACGCACTTCAATTTGAATACTCAGATCCCGACCAGGGGCGCAGGCGACGAACTCGACCGGCTCGTGGAAGCCTTCAATCACATGATGGAGCGGCTCAATTTTTCGTTCACGCAGATCCGCCAGTTCTCCACCGACGCATCGCACGAACTTCGCACGCCGCTCACGATTATTCGGGGCCAGCTGGAAGTCGCGCTTTTCACGGCTAAGACCCCGGAACAGTATCGGGACGCCATGGTCAATGCGCTTGAAGACGTGGAACGCCTCTCGAACATCGTGCGTGCTCTGCTGATGCTCTCTCAAGCCGAATCCGGCCAACTAATCCTGAAGAAAACGGAGTTGGATCTCAGCGACACGGTGCGCGATCTTGTGGAGGAGTATCAAATCCCGGCAGAAGCGCAAGGCGTGGAACTTACGGCCACGCTGCCCCCGCATTGCTGGATCATGGCAGATCGGATTCAGATTGACCGGCTGGTGGCAAATCTCGTTTCGAATGCGATTAAGTATACGCAGAAAGGCGGTCGGGTTGAAGTGGATGTGTCGTGCGAAGGAGACGTCAAGCTGGCGGTCTCGGACAACGGAGTGGGGATTTCCCCCAGCCACCTGCCGCATATCTTTGACCGCTTTTACCGGGTTCCTTCCGCAGATCCCGAGAAGGGATTGGGACTCGGGCTCAGCTTTGTCGCTTGGATCGTCCGAGCCCATGAAGGGACGATCGACGTTCAGAGCGAGGTGAACCAGGGGACGCGCTTCACCGTGACTCTGCCTGCAGGCGAGCGGCCCATATTGGACCGGGAGACGTCGCCCGCGTCCGTGGATGCCTAGCGTACAATGCGGGCTGTTATACAGAGAGTGAGCCAGGCCAGCGTCGACGTCCAGGGCGAACGTGTTGGAGTCATCGGGCGGGGCCTAGTAGTGTTACTAGGAATCGCCAAAAAAGACCGCGAGAAGGATGCCGAGTATCTAGCGGAGAAGTTAGCGCACTTACGTATATTTCCCGATGAAGCGGGTAAAATGCATCTAAGCGTGCTGGATATCGGCGGCGCTGTTCTGCTTATTTCTCAATTTACTTTGTACGGCGATTGCCGCACAGGCCGACGCCCAAGCTTCGATGAAGCTGCCGCTCCGGTTGAGGCTAAGCCGCTCTATGACTATGTAATCAAAGAGATAATTAAGCATAAAGTACCTTTAGAAACAGGCATCTTCCAGGCGAAAATGCAAGTATCTTTGATCAATGACGGTCCAATTACTCTGATCTTAGAATCCAAAAAAACACAATTATAAAAAAACAAGACACAATAACTTCAATTCAGGTATCCTTCCTACAGGGAGAATGAAAATGAAGAAATCGTCATCCGTACAGGATCAGACGTTATTGCAAGCAGCCCTGGAAGGGTTGCAAGCGCAAAAGCAACGGCTCGAGACTCAGATTCAGCAAGTAGAGGATCTGCTGGGGCGCGAAGCGGCGAAGAGAGGCCCTCCGGTGGTGAAGTTGGCTGCCCAATTCCCCAGGAAGAG
>JANXQZ010000784.1 GCA_025353235.1 Bryobacterales bacterium | reverse complement strand
GAGTCGGCCCGTGATATACAAATCGTATTTCGCGGGTCGAGTAAGTTTGGTCGTTGTAATTAAGAAGGTGCCTGCTGAGTTATCGCCCGGGTCCACCTTCGCATCGATCAGGCGGATGTCGGCGGCACCCACCATTTCCGCGTTCACGGCTTTCGGAAAAGGCATGGTGCCTTCGCGCGGCGTCCACTTCCAGCGGAACTTAATCTGATCGCCTTCTTCCATTCGCTTCCGCTCCACCAGGGCAACTTCCAAGGTCGCTGAATGCGGCTTCGTGAGGGCGACGGGAAGTTGCAGGCCGAGCCACGGAGCAGTGAGCGGACGCTGACGGTCCACCGAACCTTGTAGCGTAGCACCAGTCACGCCGACCATCATGCCAGGACCCTCCGCTTTGCGAACCAATTCCGAGCCGTCGGCCAGCTTGGCGATCCCTTCTACCGTCAGTTGCGAGAGAGCGATGGACGCGCCGGGCTCCGCACTCAGCACCAGCACGCCAGGGCTGCTGCGTACTCGATTGGTCTCCTTAATCGGGGCGAGGCCCACGACGTTTCCGCCTTCCACGCGCAATCCTTTAAGCGCATTCACTACTCTCAGGATCACGTCGCCTTCGTACCCATGGCGCTCCACGACGATCGGAACGGCGATGGAGCCTCCTGCAGGCACGTTGGTGAAAGGCGTATTCAGGAACAGGCGGAAGTCCTCTGCGCCGTGACGCACGTTGAGGCGATAGGCGTAACCGGGACCTCCGCGCAGTGCCAAATCTTCTACCGCTACGGTAAGAGTTCCGCCTTCCTTGGGGGCCTGCAATCTTAGAATGGGGTCGCCCGCAGTGCGGCTTGCGTTCACGTTGTAGACATCTTCCGCCAGCGGCTCGTCGCCGGATCGGCCGAGCTTGTTGCCCTTCTCATCGAACACCGTGAGCACGCCCATCAACTTGGAGGTGCCGAGTTCACGCGCCTGCATGCGGAATGTTAGGGCCTCGCCAGGCTTGGCGGCAATCTTATAGCGATTGACTTTGGCGGGCTCGTCGAGTTGGCCATTGATCGTTACTGGCACTCTGAGGGTGGCGGCAGAAGGGCCGATCACTTCAGGGTCGTCGCCAATCGCGAACGGTATCGGGAGCACGGGACTGTCTGGCAAATTGATAAAGACTTGCTTGGAATCTTTCGGCGTAGTTCGCAGGTCGACTTCGATGTGGTGGGTCCCCAGCGAAACAGGAATCACTTGGCCACGGAGTCCGCCCAGCGGGAATACTTCTCGCGGGTATTCATACGAGCCGGTCTTCAGACGGTAGAAGTTCGCGGCTTGCGTGGAGTAGCGCGCATCGTGAACCACTACGTAGTAGTAGCCTTCCTTCGGGAACGTAACTTCGAGTCTGGCATCCAGACCAAGCAGCGCCGCATCCTCGCTGCGGGCGAGCATTTTGCCCGACGAATCGAGCACTTCAAGTACGGGATCGATCGCCGAACCGCACCTGCGGGCTTCCACCTCGAACACACGCTTCTCGCCTTTAATAACGCTGATCCGGAACACGTCGCGCTCGGGTCCGCGCAGCTTGCCGTTCAATGTTAACGGGCCAGAGGGCAGGGGTTGGGCGTTTTCAATCGTGTCGTTGCTATTGGGCAAAGCTCCCGGACGCGATTCGTCTTCCGTGTACTCTGGGAACGCTCCGACGGAGAAAAGCTGAATATTGGATAGGCCGTCAGGCGACTCGATTCTAATTGGGTATACGCCGACCGCTACGTCGCCCGAGGGCTCCACCAGAAACGATGCTCCGCCCATTTTGTCCGGACCCAGGGCCGTGAAGGAGGCGGGCATGGTTGACTGAATCTTCGCCCCCTCGCCGAGGTCGCGACCGACTAGAGTCAGGGTAAACGGCCTGCCTTTCTGAACTCCCCTTGGTTGCAAGTCGGTGATCACGGGCTGCGCGGCGAGTAGTCCCGCTATGGCCAGAAACAGGAGAGCTTTCATTGCGTACCCCCGGTGATAATTGGGACGGGCACAAACGCCTTTTCCAGCACACAGTCCTTTGTGCGGTAGAGTCTTACCTGACCATCGAATCCGCCTGTGGCCAGCCGGGTTCCATCGGGTGAGAAAGAAACCGCGTAAATGCCAGCCGAGTGGCCTCTGCAAGCCGTCAACTTGGCTCCCGAGTCCGCATCGTAGATTCCCACGCTGGGAGAAGCGCCTGCCACCGCGATCCACTTGCCGTCGGGCGACCAGTCCAGCGCAAAGATTGCGCCGTCTTCAGGGTCTAGTTTGCGGATCAGAGTCAGCTCTTCGCCGACTTTGATGTTCCTGGGCCGATCCAACATATAGATGTAGGGAATGCGGTCCTCGCCCCCGATCACGATCACATCCTTCTTCGGATGACGCGCCACTGCGGACAACTCGCCGCGCATCTGGTTGACGTTCTCCAAGAACTGGCCCGCGTTGGCGTCAACCAGTTTAGCGGCTCGGTCGCGACCAACGGAAACGAAGCGCTTTGAATCGGTGCCGAAGACGGTTGCCAGCACCCAGTTTTCATGACTGCTGATTTTGTAGAGTTCCTTGGCATTCGCCGTGTCGAAAGCACGCACCGTATTATCGGTGCACCCCACGGCCACTTTCTTTCCATCCGGGGACAGCGAAGCTCCGAAAACGGTGTCGCTGGTGACCTCGGCGGTTCGCAGCAACTTGCCTTCGCGAGGATTCCAGAATTGAATTTCGCCGAAGCGGGAGGGTGTTCCTCCACCAGCAACGAGCAAGGTCCCATCCGCTGAAAAAGCGATGGATAGGATCCTCTCCGCCTTGCCGGGCAGGCGCTTCACGATTCCGCTTCCATCGGCGTTGTGCAGCAGGATCTCCCGATTGCCGCCTACCGCCAGGAATTTTCCATCGGGCGAGAAGCGCAACGCGGTAATCACGGGAGCTTGGTGATATGTGGAAGGTTCAGTGGAGGTGACCTCTACGGGAGAATCGTCTTTTGCACCGGATTTGATCCAATCGCGAATGGTGTCGATATCGTGCGCGGGCAAAATGGAGCCGCCCAGCGGCATGGAGGGCTTCATTTCGCCCGTCATGTAGCGGATGACTAGACTGTCCGTGGGTGCTCCGGCTGCGAACGCCGGTCCATGCTTTCCGCCTGTACTAAGACCCGCATAGTTCGTTAGGTCTAGGCCAGATGACTTCGCCGCTGGCTGATGGCAGCCCGCGCAATTCTTCTGAAGAATCGGCTGGATTTCACGAGAGAAACTAGGGTCTGAGGCGCTCAGGTAGACGGGAATGATGACGAGACATCCCAGGGCAATGCGCCAATGCATGATTTAGATTCCTGTCCCGGGCAGCTTGCGTACCGGGTGCCACCATTGTATTTCATTCAGGCGTGGGATGCTGGTGGAATGAACACTCCGTGGGGCGAGTTGCCGGTCTGCGATGCGCATATCCATTTCTTTTCGCGCCCCTTCTTCACGGCTCTCGGGGAGCAGAAAAAGGTGGAAGCGGATGCGCTCGGCCCTATGCTGGGCTGGCAGATACCTGATCTTGAACCGGCGCATCTGGCTGAGCGCTGGGTGCATGAATTGGACCGGCATGGTGTCTCGCGCGCCGTTTTGATCGCGAGCGTGCCGGGCGATCATGCCTCAGTAATCACGGCCGCGCGCAATCACCCCGACCGCTTCCGTGCATACGCCATGGTAAATCCTCTAAACCCGGAGACGGCAGGGCAGATGAAAACCGCGCTGGCCAGCCGCAATCTGCATGGTTTGTGCTTCTTTCCGGCGATGCATCAATATTCAATTCAGGACGAGCGTGCTGTGGAGCTGATTGAGTTGGCTGCCGCGAAACCGGGGACGGTGATCTTCGTCCATTGCGGCGTGCTCAGCGTGGGGGTGCGGAAGAAGCTAGGTCTGCCGTCGCTGTTCGACATGCGATTTTCAAATCCGATCGATCTGCATGGCGTGGCGCTTCGATATCCGCAGCTTCACTTCGTCGTCCCGCACTTCGGAGCCGGTTATCTGCGCGAGGCGCTCATGCTATGCGATCTGTGTCCCAACGTTTTGCTCGATACGTCCAGCAGCAATAACTGGATGCGCTACGAAACGGAACTCGATCTGCGAACGCTCTTTCGCCGAGTCTTGGATGTGCTGGGCCCGAAGCGGCTGCTGTTTGGCACGGACTCGTCTTTCTTTCCGCGCGGATGGAACAAGGCTATCTTCGATGCGCAAACGACTGCGCTGTATGAGTTGGGTCTGGATGCGGACCAGGCACGGTTGATACTGAATGACAACTTCATGCAGCTCTTCTCTTAAGAGCGTCCGTGCCTGGCAACGCAAGTTAGCACTTACAGTGTAGGTGGATCGTTTTGCCTTTCTCGCTTGGTACCGGAACCCACTGCGGGAACTCGTACCCCAGGCTAGTAGGAGGATACACTTTGCCGGAGTCATCTACCAGCAAGCATTTGTGATGCCCTTGGCACGCGCCCGCGCAGAGTACGTAGTGCTGGCCGGCGTGATGGGGCTCCTCGCCCTTGCCAACTTGATATAGGACAATGTGACATTCCTTTGGCTCTTCCGGGCCGCAGCCGCACCATTCCCTGATTCCTCCCTGATGATTTTCAGAGCGATGCATCTCGCACTTATCGTGCGTGTTCGGGCATTCGCCTTTGCAAGTTAGAGCGTAGCGGATGGGATGGCCACTCTCGTCGAAGACAATAGCCACGGTTCCAATGCAGGACATTGTTGTTACTCCTTTTGTGCAGGCATTTGCTTGCCGCCAGTACGTGAAGGTCAAGAGGGTGGCGTTTCAAAGTGTAATTTATTGAGAGGAAGTTGCGCGTTCGCGCACTACTGATTTACAAACAAAAATATGCGATTCCCATTCGCTCGAGATACGAGAGGAGCGGCGTTGGTGCATCCGCTCGATCCCGCACCAAGAACGGCGATCTTGGTGCCAGGATTTTGCGAGACGCGTACCGTCCGGACTTTTGCGGGCGGGTGGACCCGAGAAACCGCGCGCTTTCATCCGACCGCGGTTGCCGGCCCTCTTAACGCGGTGCTCGAATTAGCCCGGCGCGGGATTCGGCTGAAGCACTCGGTCATCGTTTTCAGCCCCGGCTTCGATTCCTGCCTTACCGGAAGCGAGCGGGACAAGCTTTGGCGGGCGTTCGGCGTGCCCGTCTTCGAGCAGGTGCTGGGACCGGGAAACGAACTGCTCGCGAGCGAATGCGAAGCTCACGACGGGCTGCACGTCATTCTAGGCTCCCCTCGATTGCCTTTGGACCGAACGAAATGCGGATGCGGAAGCATACTGCCCCGTGTGATCCAAATGGAAACGTTGCAATCGCTCCGGGCATCCGCCTGATCTTGCTATTCTGGTTGCGGCGGCGCTTCTCGCGTTGGCTCTGTGGCGGAATTGGCAGACGCGCCAGACTTAGGATCTGGTACTCGAAAGGGTGTTCCGGTTCGACCCCGGACAGAGCCACCATTAGCCTTCCGGCGGCAAGGTGACGACGGTTGACCAAAAGCCGTAGCAGGTTTGAATGAAGCTAAAAAACTGGTGCAAGTCTCCGGGCTTGGAAATGAAGCAGCTTGCATGCAACTCGTAAGCTTCCCGAATCTCCTTGGGATTGTGCGAGCCGGAAACGACCACTACCGGCATCAGCTTCAGTTTCGGATTGTTTTTGATCTCTGCGAGTACCTGAAGCCCCGGTTTCTTAGGCAAATCGAGATCTAGAAACATGAGGTGGGGTCGCGGGGCCTGAGCATGCTCTCCCTCCTGCCGCAGAAAGACCAAAGCCTCATCCCCGTCTCGTAGGCAGCGAACGTTGTCTGTGAGCCCGATCTCCTTAAATGCTTCCAGAATGAGACGCGTGTCGGCCGGGTTGTTCTCGATGACGAGTACTTCCAAGGGGGGATTTTTGACCAAGTTAGGTTTGGACAAGGTAGCCTTCAAGTTACCAGCTTACAACCTTCGAGCAACGCGCCAAGTCCAATTGTTAAACTGAAGTTTCTCATGCATTGGAGCAAACTCTTTATCCCCACTTTAAGGGAGACGCCCGCCGAGGCCGAGGTGGTTAGCCATCAGCTTTTGCTGCGGGCCGGATACATTCGCCAGCTTTCGTCGGGCATTTACAGCTACCTGTTTCTCGCTCAGCGCTCACTGCTGAAAATCACGAAGATCGTGCGCGATGAGATGGATGCAATCGGAGGCCAGGAGATGTTGCTACCGATGCTGAACCCCGCCGAACTGTGGCAGGAATCGGGGCGCTGGGACATCATGGGCGACGACATGTTCCGCCTGAAGGACCGCTTCAAGCGCGACTTCTGCCTTGGAATGACGCATGAAGAAGGCATGACGGCCATCGCCCGTGGCGAAGTGCGCAGCTATAAGCAACTGCCCCAAATCTGGTACCAGATTCAAACCAAGTTCCGCGACGAGCCGCGCCCTAAATCCGGCCTGCTGCGCTTGCGCCAGTTCATCATGAAGGATTCGTACTCCTTCGATCTCGACGCGCAGGGACTGGATGTTTCCTACGACAAGCATTATGGCGCTTACTGCAAGATTTTCGACCGGTGCGGGCTGAAGTACTCGAGCGTGGAAGCGCATTCCGGCGCCATGGGCGGAAGCCAATCCCACGAGTTCATGGTGGCCTCCGAAGCGGGCGAAGATTTCATCGTGCAATGCGCTCATTGCGGATATGCGGCGAATCTGGAGAAGGCGGCGTCGGTTGCGGTGCCACCTTCGCAACCCGATCCCGAGGGCGATTTTACGCCTGAGCGGTTCCATACACCGGGGCGAAAGACGATCACCGAGGTAGCCGAGTTTACGAGTCTGCCAGAGACTTCGCAGATGAAAAGCCTCGTGATGGTAGCGGACGGGAAGCCCGTGCTCGCGATGCTGCGCGGGGACCATTCGTTGAGCGAGACAAAGTTCGGTTCGGTGACCGGCGCGAAAGAGATCCGCACTGCAAATCCCGATGAGATCCGCGAATGGTTCGGCGCCGAAGCCGGGTCTCTGGGACCGGTTGGCGTGAAGAACATGCGCGTAATCGCGGACGAAGCTCTGCAGGGCCGCAAGAATATGATCGCCGGCGCCAACCAGACGGATTATCATCTGCGCAACGTCACTCCCGGCAAGGATTATCAGCCTGAATATTTCGATCTGCGGCAGGTTGCGTCCGGCGATGCTTGCCTGAAATGCGGCTCGCCTGTGGCGCTGGTGAAGGCGATGGAGATCGGGCACATTTTCAAACTTGGTTATCGGTATTCCGAGGCGATGGGGCTGAAGGTTTTAAATGAAACCGGCGAAGAAATAACGGTGATCATGGGATCCTATGGCATCGGCGTGGAGCGCATTTTGAGTTCGGCCATCGAGCTGTATCACGATAAGGATGGCATGGCGCTTCCGGCTGCGATCGCTCCGTTTGGGGTTGTGATTACTCCGGTAAACTTTAGCGACGCGACTCTGCGGAAGGCTGCGGAAGAGATTTACGCGGAGTGCCTGAAAGCTGGGATTGACGCTTTGATCGATGATCGCGATGAGCGGCCCGGCGTCAAGTTTAAAGATGCGGATCTGATTGGGATTCCGTGGCGGGTGACGGTGGGGAAGAAGCTGGCTCAGGGGAAGGTGGAGATTGTGGATCGGCGCGCGAAGGTGACGGTGGAAGTGCCGGTTGTGGAAGCGGCCGCGTATATTCAGCAGCGGCTTTAAGAGACTCGCTTAATTAACCCATCCAATGCAGATTCTTCGCGGTGCCGTCGAACTGCGTGGTGGTCTTGAAACCTTCATATTTGCCGCTCATCGCGGCCGCTTTGGTCTTGGCAAGCAGCGACGATAATTGCGCTTCTCCTAAAGGCTTGAAAGTTTTCGCGGCCTCCAATGCCTGCTCCAAGCGCTCCATGGATTCGCAACCCGTGATCACCACGGAGGTTGGCAGATTGAGTGCGTAGTGCAGACATTCGATCCCCGTCGCCAGCCCTTGCTTCGGAATATTGGCGAATGCCATGGGCTTCATTCCGAGCACCGCGATACCCTGCTCCACCAGCTTGGGAACAGCGAACCTAGCAAAACTTCGGAAGTGCGCGTCGAGCAAATTCAAGGGCATTTGAGCGGCATCGAAATGGAAATTGTGCTGCGCCGCGACCTCCAGCATGCGCAGATGCACCGCAGGATCTTTGTGGCCGGTGAATCCGATGAAGCGGATCTTGCCCGCCTTCTTCGCGTCCATCAGCGCCTCAATCGGCCCATTTTCCGCGAAAAACAGATCCGGATCTTCCATGCGAATGTTCTCGTGATACTGCATCAGATCGACATGATCCGTCTGCATGCGCTGCAGAGATTCGTCGATCTGCTTGGCCGTGGAAGCCTTCGTTCGGCCGTCGAACTTGGTCATCAGGAACACCTTGTTGCGGTATCCGTCCCGGAGCGCATTGCCCATCCACACTTCGCTCTTGCCATCGTGATAATCCCAGCAATTATCCAGGAAGGTGATGCCGCGATCCACTGCGGTCCGTACTAGCTTCAGGCCGTCTCGCTCCTCTGTCGGCACGCCGATGTGATAGCCGCCCAGGCCGATTGCGGACACGCGCTCGCCCGTTTTGCCTAGAGTGCGGTAGATCATGTCGCCGCGCCGAGTTTCGGCTGCCATCAAATTGTTGGCAACGGCGGCTGCGAATGTCAGGCCCGCAACGGCTCCCATCAAGTCCCTTCGTGTGGGATTTATTTCTTCTTGCATGTTGTTCTCCCGCCCGTGGAATCATAGCAGATGCAACCGACCAAGCTTCTTTCAAGTGCGCTATCGTTTGTCCGAGGCAATTCTCCCAGTGCTCGACCTCTTCGAACAATTCGGCAACATTGACATCTACTTGTTTGACCAGCTTCTCAAGGGACGCATCGCACCTGGAATGCGGGTCTTCGATGCGGGGTGCGGCGGCGGGCGCAACCTCGTCTTTCTTCTTAGGGAGGGCTACGAGGTCTTTGGCGCGGACTCGGATCCTCAGGCAATTGAGAGCACACGCCGCCTAGCCGCGTTCCTTGCGCCAAAACTCCCCGCAGGCAACTTTCGAGTGGAAACTATCGAGGACTCGTCCTTCCCCAGTGCCTTTGCCGACGTAGTTCTTAGCAATGCCGTGCTCCACTTTGCGCGAGAGGACGGTCACTTCCGAGCTATGCTGCAAGGCACTTGGCGAGCCTTGCTGCCCGGAGGCCTCCTCTTCTGCCGCTTGGCTTCTTCGATCGGAATGGAACAACGTATAGAGCGCGTGGGAGAAGGCCGTTTCTTGCTGCCCGACGGTTCGGAGCGTTACCTGGTGAACGAGGCGCTGCTCGTGAAGCTTACCGCGGAGTTGGGCGGGCAGATGCTGGACCCTCTGAAGACGACCATCGTTCAGAATCAGCGTTGCATGACCACCTGGGTGGTCGGGAAAAACATTTAATGAACGGTGTAAGGAGCTTTCAACGCGAAGGGCGCGATCTCGATTTCGAACTGGCCCCCGTCTGTCCGGGTCATCTGATAGGTGCCCCGCATGATACCGGTTGGCGTTTTGAGAGGGCACCAGGAGGAGTATTTGAAGAACTCGCCAGGCGCAAGCACAGGCTGCTCGCCCACCACGCCCGGACCTTTCACTTCGTGAACGTGTTCTAGCGCATCGGTGATGATCCAGTGCCGGCTAAGCAGTTGAACCGTCTCGGAACTCTGATTCGTAATGCGGACCGTATACTGGAAAACCCATGCATTTTGAAGCGAGTTCTCGGGCGAGTATCTCGACAGAACTTCGACGCGAATATCGTCTGTAACAGCGTCGGAAATCGGAGCGAGTTCTGAGCGTAGACTAGTCATAGGCCAAGCTTATGATAGCAAGTTGGATCACGCGCAGGAGCCTGCTGCGTAGCGCCGCGAGCCTGTCCGCCTCGGCGGCCCTGGGGTTTCAAGACGCCAAGGCTCCGCGCAGGTTGAAGGTGGTTGTGACTGGCGGACACCCAGGCGATCCTGAGTATGGCTGCGGCGGCACGATCGCGCGCTACTCCGATCAAGGGCACGAGGTGGTGCTGTTGTATTTGAACCGCGGCGAGAAGAGTTGTCCCGAGACAGGCATGAACGTGCGGGTTGCAGAGGCTATGCGAGCGTGCGAGATCTTGAAAGCGCGCCCGCTCTTCGCAGCCCAATGCGACGGGCACGCCGTGGTGGACCAGGCACACTATGAGGCTTTCAGAAGTCTGATTCAAGCGGAGCGGCCCGACGTGCTCCTCACGCATTGGCCCATTGACGGGCATGCGGATCACCGCGCGATTTCGATGCTGGCTTATGACGCTTGGCTGAAGATGGGCAAGAAGTTTGGCTTCTACTACTATGAAGTGTCCAGCGGGGAGGATACCTTGATGTTCGCTCCCACGGACTTTGTCGATATTACGCTAAGTGAGACTCGCAAGCACGCGGCATGCTACGCGCACGCTTCGCAATCCCCAGATAAGTTTTACGCTCTGCAGAGTCAAGTGACCAGGTTTCGAGGCGTGGAAAGCGGCCATCTTCACGCAGAAGCTTTCGTGAGGCATGTGCAAAGTCCGGGGAGTCTGCTTCCGTAGACGCGTTCCGGCTATCCTGCCTCGAGTTGTTCCTGGATCTCCCTTGGGAGGAGCGTTCTCAGTTCAGGGTATGCTTCCCCAAGCCGGATCAAGTCGAGTTCGTCATTCTTGCGCTTGCTGAGTCGACGGCCTGGATCGCTGTAAGCACACAGCTTGCCCTGTGTCAGGTCCGCCAGACAAGCCACTCGCACAGGAAGGCCTAGAACCATGGCCTCCACTGACCGTTCGAGGAAAGGCTGGTATCTTGCATCGGTGGTGAACTGAATTCTAAGCTGACTATCTGGCGCCAGTGCATTGATGAAATGCGGATGTTCTTCAGTTCTGAAGCCTTGCTCTTGAAAGTATCCAGACAGGCTGGTAAAACTGGACGCAATAATCACGAAGTCGGCATCGACCGTATACACCGGTTCAACGAAGCAATTCACAGCCAAACCG
>JANXQZ010000713.1 GCA_025353235.1 Bryobacterales bacterium | reverse complement strand
ACGATGTTGCGCGAACAAGGTGTGAGGCCCGCCGCCGTCGTAGGCGACCTTGCAACGGACAATGACGCTGCCCGGCTTGCCCGCAGCAAAGTTCCCGTAAAGCAGATTACGACCGGAACTCTGTGCCACTTGGAAGCGGCGATGGTGGAGAAAGCCATTGAGGACTGGAATCTGAACGAGCTCGATTTCCTGTTTATCGAGAATGTGGGCAACTTGGTGTGCCCGTCATCGTACGACTTAGGCGAAGACCTGCGGGCCGTCTTGCTTTCAGTCACCGAAGGCGAGGACAAGCCCCTAAAGTATCCAACGATTTTCAATGGGGGCGATGTGGCTATCGTTACCAAGATGGATCTTGCGGAAGCCGTTGAATTCGATTGGCCTGCCGCGCATGCCAACATTCAGTCTGTGCGACCGGGGATGCCCGTGATCCGGGTTTCCGCAAAGCGAGGCGAGGGTATGGGTGATTGGCTGGACTTCATTCGACAAAGCAACGTCTCAAATAATCCACAATGAAAGGGCATGTCCGAAACACCCAAACGTCCAGTGCGTGTCAGGCGCGTGGACGAGTGTAGTTCTCTCGACGAAATCTTCCGCAATTGTCTGCCGGCTTTTGGCGGAGCCTACCTGCGGCGCATCTATACCATTCTTGATCGAGCCATTGGTCTGGGCTGTCCGCTTACCGTCTCCATCGCCGGACCGGTGACGGTTTCTGGACAGCATCAAGCCTGGCTGATTCCGCTGCTCGAAACCGGATGGATCGCCTACCTCTCCACAACCGATGCGGTCTGTTATCACGATGGCCACCGCTCGCTCGATAACCGAATCGATCCCATTCATGAGGTGCCAATCTTTGGCGATGACGGAGCGCTGCGAGACGAGCGCACTATCCGCGTCACCGACATGGCGTTCGATGAAGACGTCCTGCTGGATCAGGACCGCTTCCTCACGTCGGTCCTAACGCGCCCCGAGTTTCAGCGTAAGATGACAGGCACCGAACTGCGCTGGCGGCTCGGTGAATTCTATGCCGAGCAGGAGCGGCAAAATGGAGTGCGGGCGGGCCTGCTGGCCACTTGCTCGCGGCTCTCGATTCCGGTGTTTGTCGGCGCACCGGGCGATGGCAGCGTCTTTCTCAATTCGATGAAGCTGTGGGCTATGCGCAAGGCCGGAGTGATCCCGGAGTACGGCTTCGATCTCGATCTGCATGCCGAAGTCTTCGAGGCTTGCGCGTATCATCGCTGGGGTCTGTTCGAGAACTCGGTGCATGCTCTAGCGACGCTGATCCTCGGAGGCGGCGTGCCTAAGAATTACAATCTCCAGCCTGAGCCGGCTCTGGGTCAGGTGCTGGGGTTGCCGAACGTGCGCGGGTATAACTTCGATGTACAGATCGTGACTGCGCCTGTTACAGATGGGTCACTCTCATCGTGTCCTCCCGCCGAGGCTGTCACTTGGGGCAAGGTGGACAAGGATACCTATCTGCAAGCTACTGAAAGCTTGCAAGCCGACTACTCTATGGTGATGCCGTTCCTGGTCGGCGCATTGCTTGAGAACCGCAGGCGGTATCTGAAACTTTCCCGCTGCATGACCGCTGAAGAGTTCGAACTTGAGCACCCGGGAGTGGCTGGTTATCTGCGGCCTACAGAGGGCTACCGCCTCTTTGAGCAGCGCGATCGGTTGTGCGAACTCCTTACCGCCGATGTGCGAGACAATCGAGAATGGCTCCTGCAATCGGTTCACTACCCGCTCGCTAAGCACCCATGAATTTCTACCGCAACCTGGCAACGGCGTCATCGCTCGCGCTCGATTCGATTCGGGCTCACAAGCTGCGCAGCTTTCTTACTCTGCTGGGAGTGATCATCGGGGTAGCAAGCGTGATCCTGGTGGGGGCCGCCATCGACGGATTGGGCGCTTACGCAGAGGGCATCACGGCCAAGGCGTTCGGCACCGATAGCTACATGTTTGCGCAGGTGGCCGCCGTGGGACGCCTGACACGCAAGCAAATTGCGGCCAAGCAGAAATACAATAAGCGCATTCGGCCCGACGATGTAGCCTATCTGCGCGCAATGACGGGCGACCGCATTCTCTACAGCCCTTATCAACAGCGCACGGAGGACGTGAAGGGCGATAACCAAACCTACGAAGGTGCCAGCATTCTTGGCTCGTCCTCCACGTTGCCCGATATCCGCGACGTTCCCATCATTGATGGGCGGTTTTTCACCGAGACGGAAGAGCGCATGAAGCAACCCGTAGCCGTGATCGGCGAGGATATTCGCTCGACGCTCTTTCAAGAGAAGTCGGGCATCGGTCGACACATTCGAGTCTCCGGAATTGAGTTCACCGTCATCGGCCTGCTGTCGCGGCAAGGCTCGGCTTTCGGCAGAAGCTTGGACAACCCGGTTTACATGCCCATCACGGTTTATCAGGCCTTGTTCGGCGGCAAGAACGGCTCGCCTGTATTTGGCAAGGCACGGCCGAGTTCTGGACTGAGCATGGACGAATCGCTCGACGTTACGCGCGCCGCGCTGCGCACCCATTTTCACGCCAGCCCCGGCAAGGAAGATAATTTTGACTTCCTTACTCCCGACTCCGTGCGCTCGTTTGTCGATTCGATTCTCGGAGTAATCGCCGCCATCGTGGTTCCCGTTACCAGCATCTCTCTGCTGGTGGGCGGCATTGTGATCATGAACATCATGCTGGTAAGCGTGACGGAGCGAACGCGCGAGATCGGGATCAGGAAGAGTCTAGGGGCGCGGCAGAGCGATATCATGCTGCAGTTCCTGACCGAATCGGTGATGCTGTCGATCGTGGGAGGATTGATCGGCGTTGCGCTCGGAGCGTTGGTTTCAGCAGGCCTGTCGGTGCTTTTCGGCGCGACGCTGAAGGTCACGCTCCCATACGTGCTGCTCTCCGTTTTTGTTTCGAGCGCGGTGGGCATGGTGTCAGGCTGGTATCCCGCCAGAAGAGCCGCGCGGATGGATCCGGTGGTGGCGTTGAGGGCCGAATGATCGGGGCCGTGCGCATCAGTCCGAAAGAGACGCTGGCCATGGCGCTCGATTCGGTGTGGACTCACCGTTTCCGTTCCGGGCTGACGATTTTGGGTATCGTGATCGGCATCACGACGGTAGTGACGGTGGCATCGCTGCTTACTGGCTTGCGGAAAGGAATAGTGGACTTCTTTCAGGAGTTCGGCCCTGACAATATCTTTGTGGCAAGAGTCAGCGGCGATCCGAGCGGCCAAGGGGCCCGTCCTAAAGAGTTGAAGCGCAAGCCGCTGCGCCCGGAAGATGCCGAGTATCTGAAGAGCGTGGTCCACTCGATTGAAGCAACGGCGGTGAACCTGTTTATCAATCCGGTGCCGGGCAAGTTCTTCAATGTCAAAGTGGCCGGATTCGAATCCGACAATATGACGTTGACTGGCTTGAGCGCTTCTTCGTACGCAATTTCGCCTCGGGAAGTGAAAGCGGGGCGCGTCTTCACGGAGCAAGAGGCGCAGCGTGCGCAGAGGGTGGCGGTGCTGGGGGCGAGTTTGGCGGACGCGCTGTTCCCGGGAGGCAACGCGGTGGGTCAGTCGATTGATCTGGATGGCGCGGAGTATACGGTGGTGGGCGTGTTCGCGCCTGCGAAGGGAGGCTTCTTCGGCGAGAACGGGCTGGATAAGCAGATCGACATCCCTCTGGAAACGGCGCGGTTGCGCTATCCGCAAGCTGTGAATTTCTTCTTGACGGCGAAGGCGCGTCCCGGGCAACGTGCGGATGCCTTGGAGGAGATTCGTGCGGCGCTGCGTAAACTGCGACACACGCCAGCCAAGGCCGAAGACGATTTTGTGTTGTCGACGGCGGATTCGATCATCGAGAATTTCGACAAGATTACGGGGATGATCATGCTGATGTCCATCGCGATCTCGGGACTGGGGTTGCTGGTGGGCGGGATCGG
Source organism: Bryobacterales bacterium (assembly GCA_025353235.1). GTDB lineage: Bacteria > Acidobacteriota > Terriglobia > Bryobacterales > Bryobacteraceae > JANXQZ01. The sequence goes on along the minus strand of JANXQZ010000713.1, from coordinate 3,495 downwards.
AGTGATGAACATTATGCTGGTGAGCGTGACGGAGCGGACGCGCGAGATCGGCGTGCGAAAGGCGCTGGGCGCGCGGCGGAGCGATATTGTTCTGCAATTTTTGACGGAGGCGGTGACGCTGACGGGGGCTGGCGGTGTGATTGGCGTTGTGTTCTCGATACTGGTCACATTGCTGGTGGGAGTGCTGCTGCCGAGTCTTCGGGCGGAAGTGCCGACGTGGGCTGTGGTGACGGGATTTACGGTGTCGGTGGCGATCGGCGTGTTCTTCGGAGTGTGGCCGGCGATTAAGGCGTCTCAATTGGATCCTGTGGAAGCGCTGCGCTACGAATAGCGTTAGCGGAAATCATGCGATGGCACCGCTGCCTCGGCCACATGCAGGGGCATGATCCTGGACGCTTTGATGGATGTTACGTTGTCAATGTTCTGCATTTCTCCTTCGATCATTAGATAGGAATTTTCTAGCAGCGTTCTGCGCTCGCGGTCGAATAGGTCTGGCATTACTACCGCGTTTCCTACTCCGGTTTCGTCTTCGATGCTCAGGAACAATAAGCCTTTGGCGGTGCCGGGGCGCTGACGGCAGATGACACAGCCAGCCATCCGCACCGTCCAGCCGTTGGGAATGTCTTTCAGTTGATTTGCGGGAACTACATCCAACTCGTTTAGCGTTTCGCGATGGAGTGCCATGGGATGTTTGCCGATGGTGAGATGCGTGCCGCGAAAATCGGCGTTGAGGCGCTCGCTGTCCGTCATCGGGAGCAAGGGCGACTTTGGCTGGTTTTGCGGCTGGAGGGATTGGAACAGAGGGCCTTCGGGGCGCATGGCCAGTTCGGAATCCCATAAAGCATCTCTGCGATGAATGTTTTGGATGAAGTTCAGCGCCCCGATGTCGCCCAAGCGCCGCAGTTCATCTTTGCGCAATTCGGGAACACGGCGAACTAGATCCTGAATGCTGGTGAATTGGGCTTGCTCACGAGCCCGCAGGATGGCTCGCGCGGTTTGCTCGCGCAGACCCTTGGCATAATTCAGCCCCAGGCGGACGCATCTCTGGCCGTCGTGCTCCTCAATGGTGCAGAGCCAATCGGAGTGCAGCACATCGACGGGTTTGAAATGCTGCCCGTGCCGCTGGGCGTCCTTTACCAGCGTGGCTGGCGCGTAGAATCCCATGGGCTGATTGTTGAGGATCGCGGCGGTGAAAGCGGCCAGGTAGCGGCACTTCAGATACGCGCTGGCATAGGCGATCAGCGCGAAGCTGGCGGCGTGCGATTCGGGAAATCCATAGAGCGCGAACGAGATGATCGATTGCACGATCACATCCTGCAGTTTGCCCGCGATCTGATTGCGATCCATCCCGGCGCGCAGCCTGACTTCGATATCTTGCATGCGGGCTTCGGAGCGCTTGAATCCCATGGCTCGCCGCAACTCTTCCGCCTCGCCTCCAGTAAAGCCGGCCACGATCATGGCCATGCGCAACAGTTGCTCTTGAAAGAGAGGCACGCCCAGCGTGCGGGCCAGCACCGGTTCCAGCAAAGGATGCAGGCACTCCGGCTTCTCCTTGCCTTGACGACGGCGCAGGTACGGGTTCAGCATCTGGCCGACGATGGGGCCAGGGCGAATGATGGCTACCTGCACCACGATGTCGTAGAAACGCTTCGGCCTCAGGCGCGGCAGGCAGGACATTTGCGCGCGGCTTTCCACCTGAAACATACCGATGGTGTCGGCCCGACAAAGCGCTTCGTACACCACAGGATCGTCGGCTGGCAGGTGCGCGAGGTCTACCTCTTCGCCGTAAGCGTCGTGGATCAATTGAATGGAATCTTCGAGGACCGCCATCATGCCGAGGCCGAGCAGATCCACCTTGACGATGCCCATGTCGGCGCAATCCTCCTTGTCCCACTGCACCACCACGCGGCCGGGCATGGTGGCGGGTTCGAGCGGAACGATGGAATCGAGTTGGCCTTGGCAGATCACCATGCCGCCCGAGTGCTGGCCGAGGTGCCGCGGCAAATCCTGAATGGTCATGTAGAGGTCCAGGAATTTCGATACAAGCGGATTCTCGAGCGAAAAGCCTGCCTCCTTGAAGTGCTTCGCGGCGGTGTCTTTGGGATCCTTCCAACCCCACATGGGAACGAGGGCGGAGAGCCTGCCGAGCTCATCGTCAGTGAAGCCGAGCGTCTTGCCGATGTCGCGGGCGGCCGAGCGGCCTCGATACGTGATGACGTTCGCGGTCATGGCTGCGCCGAGTTCGCCGTAGCGTTGATAAACGTACTGGATGGCCTTCTCGCGCTGGTCGCCGCTGGGGAGATCGAGGTCAATGTCGGGCCATTCGCCGCGCTCTTCCGAAAGAAAACGTTCGAAGAGCAGATCCATGGCGACTGGGTCCACGGCTGTGATCCCGAGCGAATAACATACGGCGCTGTTGGCAGCCGATCCACGCCCTTGCACTAGAATGTTTTGGGATTTGCAGAACTGCACGATGTCCCAGACGATCAGGAAGTAGCCGCTGAGCTGAAGTTTTTCGATGAGCGCCAGTTCGCGCTCGATCTGTTTGCGGGCTTGCTCATGATACGGGCGGTAGCGGTTGCGCGCGCCTTCATCGGTCCGCTGGCGCAGATAGGAGTGCATGGTTTCGCTGGGGGGGACGGAATATCTGGGGAATTCGTAACCCAGGTCGGCTAGCGTGAACTGCAGGCGATCCGATAGTTCGACGGTGTTGGCGATGGCTTCCGGCAGGTCCGCGAACAGCCGCTTCATCTGCTTGGGACTCTTGAAATGGCGCTCCGAATTTTGGCAGAGCAGGCGGCCTGCGTCTCGGATCTTGACTTTGTTGCGGACGCAGGTGAGCACGTCAAGCGCCTCGCGGGCGGGCGGTTCGGCGTGGGAGACTCCATTGGATGCGAGCAGGGGAAGGCCGTTCGATGCGGCGAAGGCGGTCAGCGCTTGATTGCGCGCTTCTTCATGGCGGAGGTGGTGGCGCTGCAACTCGACATAGAGATTGCGCGGGCCGTAGGTGGCGGTGAGCAGCGGGAGATTGTCGAGCGGCACGTTGCCGGTGAGACAGACCAAGCCATCCGAGAACTCGGCGAACTCTTCGGGAGCGGCTGCGCCTTCGCCCTTTTTGGCGCGCAGTTTCATGCGGGTAATCAGGCGGCAGAGGTTCTGATAGCCGGTCCGATTTTCGGCCAGGAGAGGGATTCGGAATCCGTCGGTGCAGGTGATTTCGGCTCCAATGTGGGCGCGGATGCCTAATTTTTTGGCGGCCAGGTGGAAACGTGCCGCGCCGGAAATACCGTCGCGATCAAGCAGAGCCATGCCACGCATATCGAGTTCAGCGCAGCGGGAAGCGAGTTGCTCGGGGAGCGAGGAACCTTCGAGAAAGCTGAACGCGGATCGGGCGTGGAGTTCGATGTAGCCGGGATGCATTCGCCTTTTATTCGCCTATACGATTTTGATGGATTTGCGCGCTGGCGTCAACTGCCGACGGTGGTGGAGGTGAAG
>JANXQZ010000679.1 GCA_025353235.1 Bryobacterales bacterium | reverse complement strand
TAACGATTCCGCCAACGCCCTGGCTGTGGCTTTCCAACACCTCCCGCTCCACGCCGGGTCGCCAGGCAACGATGGGAACGGGCTGAACCGGAGCACTCTCATCGGCAGGCGTCTCGCCAGTATTGCCCAACACCCAGACTCCACTGGTGTACACGAGGGGCTTATTGGTCCCCTTTAGGGCTTCGATCATCGCGCGGATGGCGTCTTGATCGGCTCGGCCATCGTTGGTGGTGCCGGCATGAATGATGCCGTCGGACGAACCGATACCATCGGCCATGCTTTGCGGAGATTTTAAATCTGCCCGGACCGGCGTAAGGCCTCGGTTCTTGAGCGTCTGCTCGGCTTCAACAGAGCGCGCCAAGCCAGCAACGGTATGTCCGGCAGCCTGCAGAGCCTCTGCAACGGCACCGCCGATGTATCCCGTGGCACCCGTTAAGAAGATCTTCATCGTTGTTTCCTCGATAATAGAGTTCATACACAGTGTACAGCGAGATATTCCTCGATCACTTCAAAGACCCGCGCAACGTCGGGGAACTCCCGCCTCCGGCGATCACCGTGCAAGTGGAGAATCCGGCCTGCGGAGACATTTTGAAGCTATCGGTGCTGTTCAGGGAGGGCGTGGTGGATCAGGTGCGCTTTAAGGTCCGGGGCTGTACGGCGTCGATTGCGGCAGGGTCGGCTTTAACCGCTTGGATGCTGGGGAAATCGCGTTCGGAGCTCGTCGCTTTGAACGCGGGTATGGTTGAAGCAGAGGTCGGAGGACTGATTCCCGAATCCAAGCACGCGGCCGTGCTCTGCGTCGACGGCGTAAGGCACCTGCTGCGTGTGGTTGCGTAAACGTTGGACGAAGTTTGTACGTTTGACGTCATCCATCTATAATGGTGGCTTGAGTGGATGATAACGGGTTTTCGCGACAGGGAGACCGAAGATCTCGCGGCGGGAGTGAAGGTCCGCAAGTGGGAACCGTTCCGACGTCAGGCCGAGAAGCGTCTTCGCATTCTCGATTCCGCCACTTCGCTGGGCGATCTTGCCGCGCTAAACTCCAACCGTCTCGAAGCCCTGAAAGGAAACCGTAAGGGACAATATTCAATTCGGATCAATGACCAGTGGCGCATCTGTTTCAACTGGCGGAAAGATGAGCCCGGCCCGTCGAACCTTGAGATTGTTGACTATCACTAAGCGAAAAGGAGAACAGCATGGCCCGTACGCCCATTCACCCCGGAGAAATTCTTGCCGATGAGCTTGAGGAAATTGGAATATCTGCCAAAAAGCTGGCAGGTGTTATAGAAGTGCCGCCGAATCGCCTTTATCAGCTTCTGGCGGGAAAGCGGAATGTAACGGCGGACACGGCCCTCCGCCTCAGTCAATATTTCGGCATGTCGGCTGACTTTTGGATGAACCTTCAAAGCGCATACGAACTCGATGTGGCGAGACAGCAAAACGGCAAAGCGTTCCAACGAATCCCGAAGCGGAGCGAAGTGGCAGCCCAACCGTAGCCTAATTAATCGGGAAAACAACTAGCTCAGGACCAACTGCCTCTGCACCGGCGACCTGGATGAGATGAGCGCTATACAGACTCAGAGTCGATGGGCTTGCGATACTTCGGCTTCTTCCGTTCCGTTTTCGGTTTGATCACCTTCGACGAGGGAACAATACCGACGCGCTCTCTCGCGATGGCCCGAACCTCGTTCTTCTGATCGAATTTTTTAACTGTGGCCATGTAAACTTCGCAACGTAAGTTGCGTCCTACAAGTGAGGCTGGCTAAAGCTTGCTTGACCCGGTACCGGCTGCCACCCTACAATGGTAGTGTATCAATAAGGAGGCCCAATGCTTAGATCGATTGGCTTGCCTGAGCTCTTGGTAATTTTGGTAGTCGCTGTTCTGCTCTTCGGCGGAAAAAAGATACCGGAACTGGCCAAAGGCTTAGGAGAGGGAATCAAGAATTTCAAAGAATCCCTGAAGGGTGAAGAAAAGGTCGACGAAAAGAAGCAGGCTTAAAGGCTTCCTGTAACGGCCCGCAAATTGGGCCAGCTCAATCGACTTCTGTTAAGAAAAACCCCGCGTGAGCAACGCGGGGTTTTTGCTTTCTATCATGAATCGTACTATTTTGCCTTCTTCGGCGGTACGATCGCGTCCTTCACTGCCTTTGCGACGCGGAATTTGACCACCTTTTTGGCGGGGATCTTGATCGCATCGCCGGTAGCGGGGTTGCGTCCCGTTCGAGCCTTGCGCTCCACGCGCACGAGTCGGCCGATGCCCGGGATTACGAACATCCCGTTCTTTTTGGTTTCACGCACGGCCATGTCCGCGAAGCTCGTCATGAACTGCTTCGCGATCTTGTTGTTGGTCCCCGTGGTCTCCGCCAGTTCTTTCATAATGGCGGACTGGGTCATTTTAACTGGTGCTGCTGCCATAATTGCTCTCCTTCGTTCTGATTCTCCCGAACCTGCACGGAGTGTTTGAAACATTACCGTGAGATCGTGTTGCTACTAAATCATACGGAATGACAGCCGCGATGTAAAGAGTTAAATGCGTCAAAATACCAGTATTCGAGGCTTTTTTCACCATTA
>JANXQZ010000678.1 GCA_025353235.1 Bryobacterales bacterium | reverse complement strand
CAGCGCATGGTGGGCGAGTACATGTCGCAGTTGTATCAGCCGGCTCACCTCGGGTTTGTCGAGATCTCGCAACGCGGCTTCGCTCCGGCCAGGGAGAAGGCTCTCTGGAATAAGCAGGTTTACGGTGCCTGGGATCGAGTGAGCTTCGTCGAACTGGGACCTGGACCCGACGCTACCGTGCTTAGCGGCCGACCCATTCCGATGCGCGCTGTCGTGGACCTGGCCGGGCTTGGGCCGAAAGATGTGCGCGTGGAAGCGGTGATCGGACGGGTGGGCGTCAACGGACAGTTGGAAGAAACGCAAGTAATGACGCTGGTTGCCGGTGAGCAACACGGGTCGGCATACGTGTTTTCGAGGGATTTCGTCCCGCATCAGACGGGGCGCCTAGGATATGCGCTTCGGGTCAGCCCGAATCACTATGAAGATCCGCTGACGCGGCCGTGTCACTCGCTCTTGAAATGGGGCTTGGGTTAGTTAGGCCGCCCAGTGACACTCTATCTAGGGTTTAGGTTCGGTCTTGGGAGCCACAGCAGCCACCACCTTGCGGTCAAACCCCTCCTGAAATGCCTCTACGTTCATGGCAGGCACCGCTATCTTTATAATTTTCCGGGCCTCCGTGATCCACACGTCCACATTCAAAGGCGGCGCAGTGGCTCCCGGTGCAAACTTAACCAGCACGTGCGTCAATTCGGCTTTCTTATCCGCGAACTCGACGTCCTCGCGACCCTTTACAATCACCGTCACCGGCACCTCAGTCTGACCAAGAATGTAAGCGTTGAACATCTGCGGATCGGTGACATCCAGCTTGGCACGCAAGGCCAGTATGCTCCAGGCGAACAGCGGGAGATTTGCGTTCACCATGAGGGCGTCGGCATGCACGTCATCTTCTTTCACCTGCGGACCCTGCCCCGTATTCATCTCGTTCTTCGCCTTGCCATCCGCGAAAGTGACCGAATCCTCCATCTTGATCTGGCCCATTTGCGCCTTCGCCTGCACGGACAACGATTGAAACTTATCGTCGGTGACCACGGTAAACTTCTCGATGTTCACTTTCATCACGCCCAAATCCGCAATGCCGGTTCCGCTCAACTCCACCTTGCCGTCGGATTG
>JANXQZ010000676.1 GCA_025353235.1 Bryobacterales bacterium | reverse complement strand
GGGAACAGGAAAATCCAGACAATATCGACGAAATGCCAGTACAGTCCGCTGATCTCAACGGGCGTATACCACTGCGGCGTAAATCGGTTCCGAATGGCCATCACCAGCAGCGTGGTAAGAATACCGAACCCGATCACCATGTGGAGCGCGTGGAACCCCGTCATGGCGAAATACAAAACGAACAGGATCTGCGCTTGATGGAAGTACTGCGGATCTTCCGGATACTCGAAGCCGAAGCCGGGAACAAGATGCTCCACCCATTTGTTGTGATATTCAAAAGCCTTCACGCCCAGGAAGATGCCTCCGAAAATCATGGTTAGGATCAGCATGACGATCAGCATTCTACGCTGGCCGATCTGCGCCGCACGAACAGAGAGAGCCATGGTCAAGCTGCTGCAGATCAGCACCGCCGTGTTAACGGCGCCCAGAAGCGTATCCATGTGCTTGCTGGTGCTGGCGAAGGCTTCTGGATAGATGCTCCGATAGATCGAATAAGCTCCGAACATTCCGCCGAAGAACATAATCTCCGTCAGCAGGAACACCCACATGCCCAGCGTGGCGGAGTCGAACTGCTGCGCCATGTCGTCGAAGTGATGCTGGAGATCCGGTGAATGCTCCAGCGCGGGAGCGTGCGTGTCAGCCAATTTCCACCTCTGGGCGATGCGAGTACGCGTAGGCGTCTTCAGTCACGATGGGAGTTGTGTCGAAATTAAACTTGGGTGGCGGCGAGGTGGTCTGCCATTCCAGTCCGGTTGCGTCGTAGGGGTTGTTCCCAGCTGGCTTTCCGTACTTTAAAGACCAGATCAGATAAATCAGCGGGATCAGATAGCCTATTCCCAAAATGGAAGCACCGGCAGTTGAGAACACGTTCAAGATTTGAAACTCAGGGGCGTACGCGTGATAGCGGCGCGGCATCCCGAGGTAGCCCAAGATAAATTGCGGGAAGAACGTGAGATTGAAACCGATGAAGACCACCAGGGCTGCAAATTTGGCCCATCCCTCGGGATACATTCTGCCTGTCATTTTAGGCCACCAGAAGTGAATGCCGCCCAAGTAAGCCATTACCATGCCGCCCACCATCACGTAGTGGAAGTGGGCTACTACGAAATACGTGTCGGTAACGTGGACGTCCACGGCCATCGTTGCGAGGAAAAGTCCGGTCAGGCCGCCGATGGTGAAAAGGCCGATGAAGCCGAAGGCGTACAGCATGGGCGTTTCAAAGCGAATGGAGCCTCGGAACATCGTCGCCGTCCAGTTAAATATTTTGATCGCGGATGGGACGGCTACCAGAAAACTCAGAAACGAGAAAACGATGCTGGCGTACATCGATTGACCGGTGACAAACAAGTGGTGGCCCCACACAAGGAATCCGAGGACGGCGATGCCGATGCTCGATCCCGCAATGAAGCTATAGCCGAAAATTCCTTTCCGCGAAAAGCAGGTGACCAGTTCGCTGATCACGCCCATGCCCGGAAGAATCATGATGTAGACGGCTGGATGCGAATAGAACCAGAACAGGTGCTGGAACAGGATCGGATCGCCGCCAACAGAGGGATCGAAGATGCCTACGTGAAACACTCGTTCCAGAGCCAGGAGGGCGATCGTAATCGCAACCACCGGGGTACCGAGAACCTGAATGAGCGCGGTTGCATAATTGGCCCAGATAAAGAGCGGCAGCCGACCCCAAGTTAAGCCAGGGGCGCGCATCTTATGCACGGTAACGATGAAGTTTAGCCCGGTCAGAATCGAGGAGAAGCCGGAAATAAATACTCCGGTGGCAGCCGTTAGCACGAACGTATTTGAGTAAGTGCTGCTTAGGGGCGTGTAGAACGTCCAACCGGTATCCACTCCGCCCATGGCTACTGCCCCGAGCGCGAACAGGCCGCCGACGATGTAAATGTACCAGCTCAATAAATTGATCTTCGGAAATGCCAGGTCCTTCGCCCCGATCATCATCGGCACTAGAAAATTTCCAAGCGTCGCGGGTATGGACGGGATCAGGAAGAAGAAGACCATGATCACCCCGTGCATCGTGAACAGTTTGTTATACGTGTCCGAATTGACGAGGTCGCCTTGCGGCGTAAGCAGTTCCAGCCGCATCATGACTGCGAATGCGCCG
>JANXQZ010000642.1 GCA_025353235.1 Bryobacterales bacterium | reverse complement strand
TTCTTCGATTCCGTGTTGGATCGCTACTCCGATCTCGGGCTGCTAGTCGGGCTGCTCGTGTACTACGGCAACATCAACCGTCCGCTTTATGTAGTCCTGACTGCCATCGTGATGACGGGTACCGTGATGGTAAGCTACACGCGAGCCCGCGCGGAGAACACCATCCCAAGCTGCAAGGTTGGATTCATGGAGCGCCCCGAGCGCGTCGTGCTCCTGATCATCGGAGCCCTATTTGACCGCATGGCTCCCGTGCTCTGGGTGATCGCCATTCTGTCGAACATCACCGTGATTCATCGCATGATCTTCACGTATCAGGAAGCCAAACGCCTGGAAGACGCTCAACTGAGGGTCCCGGCGCGGACGCTGTGAAGGCTTAACCTTCCAGGATCACAAAGGCCATTCCCTGCAGCGCGGTGTGCGTGAGAGAAAGATGGACAGACTGCACTCCGAGCTTCTCCGCTCGCTCTGCGGCCACTCCATACAGCTTGAGCGTGGGCCGGCCAGACGGCAGGTTCTCCACCTCGAAGTCCTGCCAGCGCACGCCCTTCCGCCACCCCGTGCCGATCGCTTTCATCCCTGCTTCCTTGGCGGCGAATCTGGCTGCATAGCGTTCGAACCGATTCGCCTTTCGCTCCACGTACGCGATCTCGAGGGGAGTATAAATTCGCTTTACGAACCGATCCCCGTGGCGTTCAATGGCAGCGCGGATCCGGTCTACTTCGGCCAAATCGATTCCAGTGCCTACGATCACAAATCCTTTGCGTTCGAAGTCACTGTCAGGCGGCCATGCTTCACGCCCTTGGTGCTGATCAGCGCATCGGAGATGGTTTTCACCGCCTGAGCTTTCCCGCGAATAATCAGCACTTCCAGGCAGTTATCATGATCGAGATGCACATGCAGCGTGGAGAGTATGTGGTGGTAATGCTCATGCTGCAAATCCGTGAGCTTGTCGCCCAGCATGCGCACGTGATGGTTGTAGACCAGCGTCAAAGTGCCCACCACTTCGCTATCGGGCGCTTGGGACACCTGCTCCACAAGTTCGTCACGGATCAAGTCTCGAAACGCTTCGGAACGGTTCGTGTATCCTCGAGCGGCAATCAGGTCGTCGAACTTCTTCAGCAGGTCCGAGTCGATCGCCACGCCAATCCGGCTTAGTTCACCCATTCGTATTGTCAGAGTACAGCAGCTTTCGAGGGGGAGCAAGTGATCGCACGCTTTCGCAATTCGTGCTACTTTGTAAACGAACGATGCATATCCCGGACAACTTTCTGTCCACTCCGGTGTGGGCCACTTTGGACGTCGTTAGCCTGCCCGCCTTCGCGTTCATTTCCAGCCGTGTCGGGCGGGACACCGAGGAGGGACGTATCCCCTTGTTGGGCGTCTTGGGAGCGTTCGTCTTTGCCGCGCAGATGATTAACTTCCCGGTCGGCATAGGAACCAGCGGACACCTCGTCGGGGGAGCGTTGCTGGCGTGCACCGTAGGCCCTGCGGCCGCGACTGTTGTGATGACGGCGATCCTCGCGATCCAGGCCTTCGTCTTTCAGGATGGCGGGGTGCTCGCCCTGGGTGCCAACGTGTTCAATATGGCGATCGCGGGGGTGCTGGCCGGGTATCTTCCCTATCGCTTGTTGGGCGCGGGTGGCTGGCGAAAGACCGGTATTTTCCTGGGGGGATTCCTTTCCGTCCTCGTCAGTGCTTCGCTCGCTCTCACCGAATTGTTGCTGTCCGGCGTCCCGATGCCTCGGCCAGTTGTAACGGTTTCACTGGGGCTATTCTGTGTTAGCGCTTTGCTCGAAGGCGCCATTACGCTGTCCGTTCTGGGTGCAATCCAGCGTTTGAATCCTGGCTGGGTACGAGAGCACAAACCTGCAAATCGACGGACCATGCTCGCTCTGGGCGGAGTGGCTGTCGCGCTTGCCGCCGTGGGTTTCCTGATTGCCTCTGCCGATCCCGATGGCCTGCAGCGGCTGGGCATGCAGCTCGGAATGGCCGCGAAAACCACGTTTCAAGCTCCGCTAGCCGACTACTCCGCCCCCCTCGGAGCCTCGGCGTGGGTTCGCCGAGCAGCGGCCGGGTTGGCTGGATTGCTTGCCATTTACGGAGCTTGCTCGCTCGTCGGAAGATTGCTAACACGACCAAGGAGCGCGTAGGTGCACCATGTCACCGTCGACCGTTGGAGCCGTCAGGAGAGCATGCTCCACGCTCGCGATCCACGGGCGAAACTTGCCGCCTTGCTGCTCTATCTGATCGTACTCGCGACCACTCCCGCCGCACCCACCGCGCTCTTGTTCAGCCTTCAAATGTTCAGCTATCTGGCGTTGATTCTGGCAGGCATCGGGGCAGCCCGCTTGCCCGTGGGCGCGCTCGAACTGCGGGCTATGGTTGTGCTGCCCTTCTCGGCAACCTTCGCAATCATTACTTGGTTTGCGGGCGATCCATCCCGAGCCTCCATGCTGGTTGTGAAGAGCTACTTGTCCGCCCTAGCCGTATTGTTGGTGGTGGCAACTACTCCCATGCCGCTGCTCATGCGCGGGCTGGAATCCTTGGGAGCGCCTCGGATCTTTGTGCTGCTGGTCCAGTTCCTGTATCGATACTTGTTCGTGATCTCGGAGCAGGCCCAGCACATGCGGCTGGCGTCGAGCTGTCGGATGGGTACTTCGAAGCGGAACGCAGCCGAGCGCTTTCGAGCGGCTGCAGGTGCCGTGTCTGTCTTGTTCGCGCGCTCCCATGCGAGAGCGGAGGGAATTCAGCGCGCGATGCTCTCGCGAGGCTTTCAAGGCCAATTTGCAACCGGTGCCGGTTTACACTTGCGGCCAGCCGATTACGTTTTTCTGCTTGCGTCCCTACTCGCGACGGCTTCGATTCGCTTGGCCTTTCCCGCTCGATGACCCCGCTGATCGAGGTTAGCCGCCTCTCCTACCGATACGATGACGGCACCCAGGCGCTGGACGGAATCGACTTCCAGTTGTACGCTGGCGAGACAATAGCGCTATTTGGCGCCAACGGTTCCGGTAAGACAACGTTCGCTCTGCATCTCAACGGTTTGCTCCAAGGGCAAGGTTCCATCACTGTGTGCGGCTTGACCATGCAGAAGGATAATTTGCGCCAGATCCGGGCCAAGATCGGCATGGTTTTTCAGGATTCGGACGAACAGCTTTTCATGCCAACCGTTCTCGAGGACATTGCTTTCGGGCCGCTGAACATGGGGCTGACAATCGATCGGGCCAAAGAAGCAAGCATGGAGGCGCTGCGGCAGGTGGGACTCGAATACGCGGCCGGCAAGGCACCCTACCACTTGAGCGCAGGCGAGAAGCGCAGGGCTGCCATCGCCGGGGTGCTCGCGATGCAGCCTGAAATTCTGATACTCGATGAGCCCACGACCTTCCTCGACCCGCCAGGCCAACGCATGCTGGCGGGTCTGCTCGAAAGGCTACCTCAGGCAAAAATTCTAATTACTCACGACATTTCCTTCGCAGACGCGCTGGCAACGCGGGCGGTGTTCTTCGAGGGCGGGAAGATCGCCGGGGAAGGAAGCGTCGACGACGTGGTACACCGCTTTGGCTGGACAGCCGATTTCAAGCGGAGCCTAACCAG
>JANXQZ010000577.1 GCA_025353235.1 Bryobacterales bacterium | reverse complement strand
ACCGATACGCTGTGGCCGGACTTCTCGCGCGCCGATCTTCTTCGCTCCATCGTGGAATATCAAAAGCGCGACCGGCGCTTCGGCGGCCTTGGGCGAGAAGAGTGGACTCAGGCAGTCAGCATCACGCACCGATGAAGAGAGTAATTACCGCTCTCATCCTGATTCCTCTCTTCGTCTACTTGATCGCTTTCGCGCCGCAGTGGCTTTTTCTGATCGCCGTTTCCACCGTGGCCGCGCTGTGTTTTCGCGAGTACAGCGCTTTGGTTTCGCTCCATAATATCGCCCCGCCGGGCATGTTCGGGTACGCTGCCGGATTCGCCTTGATCCTGCTGCCGCAACGCGATGCCGCATTTCTCATCCTGATCGCAATCCTGGGGATGGCTCTCTCTCTTCGGTCGCGCGACTTGTCTGACGCTCTTCCGTACGCGGCGGCTTTGCTCCTCGGCGTGGTGTACACGTTCGGAACTCTGCGCTGCGCGGTCGATCTTCGCGCCATCAACGTCTACTGGGCGTTATTCGGGCTCTCGCTGAACTGGGTGGGCGATATCGCCGCGTTCTATGTGGGCCGCGCGATCGGCCGCCACAAGCTCGCCCCGCGCATCAGTCCGGCCAAATCATGGGAGGGCGCTATCGCTTCCGTCGCGGGATCGATGATTTATGGCGCGATCTATTTCTCGAAACTTATGCCGGACGTTCCTCTTGCGGAGGCAATTCTGATCGCGGCCGCCGGCAACGTGGCCGGCCAGATCGGCGACTTGAGCGAGTCCATGTTGAAGCGCGGCGCGGGAGTGAAGGATAGCGGGAATCTGCTGCCAGGCCACGGCGGCTGGCTAGACCGCTTGGATAGCGGCTTATTCGCCCTCCCGGTGGTGTATTTCTTGGTGAGCAATCTGCGGTTCAAGTTATAGGCGGCTAACTCGTATGGTCGAGAATGATCTTCCAGCCTCCTTCGGTCCGATGGAACAGCAGCGTGAAAATCCCGCTCGATTCTCCGCCCGCGTCCTTGCTGCGATCCAGATGAAAGCGCCCGATCACCACTGCGTAATTTTCATCTAGAACGTGCACATCCAAGTCGGAGAATCGCAGCGTTCCCATCTTCTCTTTGGTCGGGTAATTCTTCAGATAACGAGCCAGGACGGCGGCGTGGCCCTTGGCGACGGTCGACCCGACAAATGTCGTGTAGGGCGAGTCCTCGTAACCTTGCATGAAGGCGCGCACGTCGCCCCGGTTCCAGTCTGCTACTTGATCGTCGAGCACTTGCTTTACGTCGCTTGCCCAGCCCGCCCAGAGAGGCAAGGCGAGGCAGAATCCGAGCTGCAAAAAGCGCACCGTGAGGTTCCTCATGGAAGCAGTGTACACAACCTGATGGAGCGAGCTGCCACGGGCGCCTGAATGTAGTCAGGTTTATTTAAACGAGTTTTGAAATCCAATTACAATAAGCAATTGCGACTCGCTCTCTTTGGGGGTACCTTTGACCCTATCCACAACGCTCACATCATCGTAGCCCGCGAAGCTGCAGACAACTTCCACCTCGACCGCGTCCTCTTCATCCCAGCGGCTCATCCGCCCCACAAAATCGATTCCACCGGAGCCACCTACGAAGAGCGCTATCGAATGGTGGAACTGGCCTGCGAGGCGGACCCACGCTTCGTGCCTTCCAGGATCGAAGAAGGCGCCGGCAAGAGCTACTCCATCGACACCATTGAAAAACTCCGCTCGCTCGACACCATCCTCTACTTCATCATCGGCGCTGACGCGTTCGCCGAAATCGCAACATGGCACCGTTGGCATGACGTGATCCGCCTCACCGACTTCATAGTCGTAACGAGGCCTGGCCATCGATACACAACGCCGGAAGGAGCGCGGATCCACCGTTTGGATACGCTGGCGCTCCCCGTGTCCTCGTCGGAAGTGCGGCAGCAGCTTCTATTGGGATCGGCAACTCCGGACCTCCCGCCCGCCGTCGCCCATTTCATTCGGCAGCATGCTCTGTACGGGTCTGACCCGCGAAACACCCGCTCGCCTGCGGCGTCAAACGAGACATGTACAAACCGTTATTAGCATCGGCCGCACTGGCGTGCCTGTTGAGCTGCAGCAATGAAGACGACCGCAGAGCCAAAGCAAAGCTCGAGCATGCCAAGCAAGAGCTCAAACACGACGCCGATAAAGCGGGCCGCGAAATCAAGAAAGAGGCTCACGAACTCTCTCGCGAAATTAAGAAGGGCTCCGCGGATTTGAAAGCAAAAGCGCACTCCAAATAATCGATTCGTTAAAATGGAGGTGTTGCCCCAAATGCCTGCCCTTCAGTCTAGTCCCCTTCTTGATTTCGAATTTCAGATTCCTTTCGACCAAATCCACGCGGAGCAAGTAGAGCCCGCCATTCATGAGTTGCTGGCCGACGCTCGCGTCCGCTTGGATGCATTGGTCGCCGACACTGCTCCTAGAACATTCGTGAACACGATGCTTCGGCTGGACAACCTCACCGAGCGTCTTGAACACGCCATGGGAATCGTTCATCATCTGGAGTCCGTCGTC
>JANXQZ010000802.1 GCA_025353235.1 Bryobacterales bacterium | reverse complement strand
AGGCTGCGGACCGAGACCGACTTGAGCTGTTGCTGAGGAAGGACTGGACGCCCGATGGCCTAGCTCTAGGAGCTCGCGTCGCCTATATGTGGTGCGCCAGCGGGCTCCTTGAGAGCCAACTCGCGGTGGCTGTGAACCGAGCGCTTGGCGAAAATATGACTGCTCGGAATTTCGCTACTATGACAAAGCTGCATGCCATGGTCATGGATTGACGAAGCGAGATAATAGAGAACGTTATGTCAGCGCCCACTGCAACTGCGGCCCGGCCGACAATCAGCGTCACGGGCCTCGTGAAATCCTTCACGGATCCCAAGCGCGGCACCCTCAACGCGGTAAACAATGTTAGCTTCGACGTCTTTCCTGGCGAAGTGTTCGGCCTCTTGGGACCGAACGGCGCTGGCAAAACCACCACACTCCGCATTCTGGCCACGCTGCTGAAACCAACCTCCGGCACGGCGGTTCTCAACGGGTTCGATATCGTGCGCGACCCGGGCCGCGTACGTCAGCAAATCGGATTTCTCTCCGGCGAGACCGGCCTGTACGCACGCCTCACGCCGCGCGAAATTCTAAGCTTCTTCGGTGAGATGAACGGGATTACTGGTGCGCAGCTCAAGACCCGGGTCTCCGAGACAATGGACCGCTTTGGCATCACGGCGTTCGCTGACGTGCGCACTGACAAGCTATCCACCGGGATGAAGCAGAAGACTGCCATCGCTCGAACTGTTCTGCACGATCCCCCCATCCTGATCCTCGACGAGCCAACCTCCGGCCTGGACGTTCCCACGGCGCGAACTATTGAACAATGCATTGTCGACGCAAAAACGCGCGGCAAGTGCATCGTGTACTCGACGCATGTGATGGAAGAAGCCGAATACCTTTGTGATCGAATCGCGGTGATTAGCGACGGCTCGCTCAAAATCACCGGGACCATGCAGCAACTGCGGGAGGCAACCGGGAAACAGCGGCTTCGGGAAATTTTCCTCGGCCTCCTCGGAATGGAGTAAGCACACATGCGAATAAATATCTTAAAGGCGATTTACAAAAAAGAGATGACCGACCTCGTGCGGGATCGCCGCACGCTGATCAGCATGGTTGCGGTCCCGCTGCTCGTGATGCCGCTGATGATGGTGGTGATGACGCGAGTAGTGGACAGGATGGACACGAAGGCGAAAGAGGACGCGAAGTCCATGTCCATCGCAGTGCGGGCGAGCGATCCGGCTGTTGTGCAGGCGCTGAAGAAAGCGGGCCTGATTGTGTCTGAACAGTCCGGCGACGTTCGCGCAGCGGTGGAATCAAAGAAGGCCACGGCAGGCGTGGAGGAAGTTCCCGGACCGACCCCGATGCTCCGCGTTTACGCCGACGAATCGAACCCGGGCTCGCGCAGCAGCGGTGACCGGATTCGCATCGCGCTGAACGATTGGAAGGAGGAGCGCGTGCGGCAAGGCTTGCGAGCCTCTGGAGTTGCAGAGTCCGTGCTGACCCCCTTCCAAATGCAAAAGGTGAACGTGGCGCCGGAACGAAAAATGGCGGGAATGATTTGGGGCAGCATGCTCGGATATTTGCTGTTGCTGCTGATGTTCTCCGGGGGAATGTATCCGGTGATCGATATGACGGCAGGCGAGAAGGAGCGTAAGACGCTCGAGGCCTATCTCTCCAGTCCGGCTGGTCGCGACGAAATCGTGCTGGGTAAGATTCTGGCCGCCATGACGGCAATCGCGTTGACTGCCGCGCTCACTCTCACCAGCGTGGTTCTTTCAGTGCGCAACGGCTTTTCCAGCAAGAATCCGCAAGTCCGGTCCATGATGCAGTCCATTCCCATGGATCCTCATACTGTGTTTCTAATCGCGATCACGCTAATTCCGCTGATTATTTTCGCCGCTTCCGCGATGATCGCGATCGCGATTCACGCCCGAAGCTTCAAGGAAGGAACGAGCTATCTCACGCCGTTGATACTGCTGGTGATTTTTCCGGCCATTCTGGGCGGGATGCCGGGCATGGAGCTGACTCCGCTGCTCTGTCTCATTCCGATTTTCAACGCGAGTCAGCTAATCAGGGCGATTATGCTCGGAGAGTTTTCATTAGCTGCATTGGGAGTGACTCTGGCGGCGAATCTGGTGTATGCGGCAATCGCTTTCTTTATTGCCAAGCGCCGATTTGACAACGAGTCGGTTCTGTTCCGGAGTTAAGGCTTTTTGTGCTTAGCAGGGTGCTGGGAAGGCTGAAAAGCACTTTCCGAGCCGTGACCGTGAGGGAGCGGT
>JANXQZ010000796.1 GCA_025353235.1 Bryobacterales bacterium | reverse complement strand
CCATCACTGGGCAGGACCAGTCGAAGCCTATCGATCCCGTCTGCCGAGTGGCCCGCCACTACCATCGCTTTCAGATTGGGAAAACTGCCTCGCGCCAGCCTACGAAGGACCTCGTCGGTGAGGTCGTAGGAGGTAAGCTGCTTGTCGCTAGTGGCCGTGCCGCTGGAGCGCCAGCTATCGCCCGTACAACTCCAGTTCACTTCTTCGGAGGCGAGCGCATAACGGCAACCGCGTCCTGCACTCGAAGCAAAACGAGGAGAGATCACGATAGTGTCGTCGAGAGTCCCGGCCAGGAACAAGGCGGCAACGGCGGTCCGGAAATAATGTCCGCATCGAGTCCGGCCCGTGGATCAGAATCAAAGCGCGGGTGATCTTCTCGTGTTTCTCCTCCAGGGAATAGGTTCGAACCCACTCGTCCACTCGTTGCATTTATGCAAGGCGAGAACTGCGCCAACGCGGGAGCCGCAATCAAGAATGTCCAGAATCGTTTTTGCGGAGCTCGTATTTTTCATGGCCAATTAACGCTTCACTTGGCGGGCAACAGAGTATAGCTGACGTATGCGAAGTGCTTGCCGTCGGGCGACCAAGAGTTCACGTTCATGGTTCCCTGTCCCCCTAACAGCTCGGCGATCTGTTCGATCTTACCGTCCGGCAAACGCATCCTGCGGAGAATCACGTTCTGATTCGGCGGATGCCCCTTCGTCCCTTTGGGGAACGAGATGAACAGCAGCCACTTGCCATCCGGCGAAGGATGCGGGAACCAATCTTCGTAATCGTCGCTGGTGATCTGTTCCGCTTTGGCATCGTTAACCCCAGCTCCATCCCACGGAATGCGCCAGATATCCCAACTGCCCGAGCGATCGGAATTGAAGTAGATCCACTTCCCATCGGGCGAGTAGTCGGGACCATCATCGTATCCAGGGCTCGACGTTAAGCGCCGCTCCTCGCCTCCATCCACGGAAATGGCATACAGGTCGAAGTTGTCGCCACGCTTGGCGCAATAGGCCAGCGTCTTGCCGTCTGGCGACCAGGCATGAAAGTAGCTGGGAGTGGCCTGCGTGATCTGTCGCGGCTCGCCCCCGCTGGACGGGAGCACGTAGATCTGACCTGCTGAGATGGCGAACAACTTGCCGTCGGGGGAAATGCCGTGATCATTGTTAATGCGGTCGACCGCACCTGACTCGATCACGACGGGCTCGCCGCCTTCAGGGGAGAGCTTCCAAAGCTTGCCCCCCGAATTGAGCAGCAGATACTTGCCATCGGGCGACCAGTTGGGCGCTTCGAAGATTTTCGGGGTCGAGTAAATTACCTTGGGATGCGTGCCGTCCGCATTAGCGATGGTGATGTGGCTTTCGGCGGGAGGACGCGGCTGGGCTGTTAGAATCCCAAGAGTGCAACCAGCCAGAGCAAGGCGAAGCGCGATGTTGTTCATAGAGTGTCAACTGATAGACTATAGTTTTCGGCAGGTAAACTCAACAGATGAAAGGTTTCAACATTTAGATGATTTCGGCAACACAGCTCCGCCCTGGCATGGTGATTAAATTCGAGAAGGAACTGCTCTCCGTTTTCAGCATGGTCCATCGCACTCCGGGCAACCTGCGCGGTTTCGTACAGGTGAAAATGCGCAGTCTGCGGACTGGGTCTATGATGGAACATCGCTTCTCATCGGAAGACAAAGTAGAGCGAGCCATGCTGGATGAGCAGGAAATGGAGTACTTGTACGACGATGGCGAGTACTTCTATTTCATGAACACGGAGACTTTTGAGCAGACCCACCTAACGAAAGACCTGCTAGGCGATGCCGTGAACTATCTCATTCCTCAGCTTAAGGTGGCGGTGGAGTTTTACGAAGGCAAGGCGATCAGCGTGGAGCTGCCCGCCACGGTCATCATGAAAGTGCTGGAAACTGAGCCGGGACTAAGGGGGTCCACCGTATCCAACGTGACCAAGCCGGCGAAGATGGAGACTGGGCTGGTGGTGCAAGTCCCTGCGTTCATCAGCGAGGGCGAGAAGATAGCGGTCAGCACCGCCGAAGGCGCCTATTTAGAGCGGGCATAAGCTAAAGATACAACTGCTTGGGCCACTCCGAGACGCGCAGTTTCCGCCGAATCACAATCCGCTTCCATTCGATCCAGGCGAGCGGCCATAGGCACGAGGCCAACAGCCAAGACCATTTGAGCGCGTCTGGCCCAAAGG
>JANXQZ010000518.1 GCA_025353235.1 Bryobacterales bacterium | reverse complement strand
GGTGCTGCTGAATACGCCCTGGATCGCGTAGTAGTCCTTGGTCGGAATCGGATCGAATTTGTGGTTGTGGCACTGGGCGCAAGCTGCGGTTAAAGCCAGAAACCCGCGCGTAGTAGCGTCCACCCGATCGTCAGTCAGTTCGGGGCTCAAGCCATAAAATCCCAGGCCGATTCCAAGCGATTTATCCTTTCCGCCGCCGATCAGATCGCCTGCAATCTGAGCCTTCACGAAAATGTCGTACGGCATATCTCGATTGAAGGCATCAATTACCCAATCGCGATAGCGGAACGAGTTAGGGTAAGGAAGTTCCACATCGCTATCGAGCCGGTCATCGGCATAGCGCGCAACATCCAGCCAGTAGCGAGCCCATCGTTCGCCATAGTGCGGCGATGCGAGCAGACGGTCGACAATCTTGGCATAAGCGTCGGGAGCGCTGTCCGTTACAAAGGCTTCCGTCTCGGAGTAAGTGGGAGGCAACCCAGTTAGATCGAGGTACGCCCGACGAATCAGATCGCGCTTGCTCGCCGCAGCATTCGGTTGCAGATTCTTGCTCTCAAGCTTTTCGAGGATGAAGCGGTCAATGGGCGATTTGGTCCATGCCTCGTTGCGAACGTTCGGAGGAGTCGGCTTCGCAACAGGCTGAAAGGCCCAAAAAGCGCGCTGCTCGGGCGTGATCACGTACTTGCCCTTGGCATTCGGCGCGACCGCAGTCTTCGGCGATTCCGGCCAAACTGCCCCCGCTTTCACCCAACCGGAAAGCAACTCGATCTCGCCATCGGGGAGCTTGGGCTGGCCCATCGGCATTTTCAGCTTGTCGTTGGTCTGCCGCACCGCCTGAATGAGCAAGCTATCGTCCGGCTTGCCTGGCACGAGCGCCGGACCCGAAGCGCCTCCCTTCAGCATGGCCGCGCGTGTGTTGAGTGCCAGCCCGCCCAGAGCCGTTTCGGCGTGGCAGACATAGCACCGATTCGCGAGAATCGGCCTGATTTTCAGTTCAAATTGTTCGGCGGCATCGGGCTGGGCCGCAGCGAGATTTGTCCCGATGGTCAGCACGATCGCGAAACAGAGGGGGCGTGCCAGTTTCAAAATATCAGCCATGCGTGTTGTGGGGTCTGTGTTCTATGATACCGAATTTAGTGTTTTCAATTCCACAGGTCGCCCACCGTGAACCCCTCGGGAAACGGGTCGTCCGGATCCAGAACATACTGTGCGAAACCTGTGATCCAGGCTTGGCCCGACAACGTTGGCGTGACCGCGGCATAAGGGCCAACGCGCGTTTCTCCGATCAGCCGACCGATAAACCTAGTCCCCAAAATACCCTCGTGAACAAAATCTTGATGCAACGGCAAGCGCCCTTTCGCATGCAGGACGGCCATTCTGGCGCAGGTTCCGGTGCCGCAGGGCGAACGATCCAGAACGCCGCTTGTGGCACCCGTGGAAACCACGACTGCATTGCGGGGCCCACGGGCAAGTTGCGCGATACTCACGCCTGAGATCGCTGGGTTACCCGGGTGCTGGCAGGGAAGCTGTTCTCGGGTTGCCGCTTTGATTAATTCGGCCACCCGAACAATATCGCGACCTTCATCGGGCGTCAGATGGAACCCGAGCGAGGCAGCGTCGGCGATGACATAGAACATCCCGCCGTAGGCCACGTCAACCTGCACAGCACCGAGTTGGGGCACCTCCACCATGGCATCCAGGTGAACCGCGAACGCGGGCACATTTTGAAAGGTGACCTTTTTCACCTTGCCGTCTCGCACCTCGGCCTCAACGCGGACAAGACCTGCGGGCGTATCCAGAGCCAGCACCGTTATAGGCTCGCGAGCTGGCACCATCCCGGTTTCAATCAACACGGTAACCACGCAAATCGTGTTGGAGCCGGACATGGGCGGATACTCCATCTGCTCCATGATCACGAATCCCGCGTCCGCCTCGGGATGACAAGGCGGGAGGATCAAGTTGCAGCACAGCGCCGGATAGCCGCGCGGCTCCTTCAGCATGCGATTGCGAATATGATCGGCCTTGGTTTCGAGATAAGTCTTCTTCTCGAACATCGTTTGGCCAGGAATATCCAGGACGCCTCCGGTGATCACGCGGCCGGGTTCGCCGCAGGCATGCGCGTCCACGGCCGTGATGCGGCTGGAAAAGTTCACGCGGCCTTCGCGGGATTGCGGCGGATGACTGCGTACACCACGGCTCCCGACAGCACGATCATCAGGCCGGGCCACGTGGTGGCGGGCCGGTATACGAACAGCATCAGCAGGATGGTGCTGGCTCCCAGGATGTACAGCACGGGAACGAACGGGTAACCCCAGACGCGGTACGGACGCTCGGCGTCGGGCCTGGTGATGCGCAGCCGGATCACGCCCGCGATCGTCAGAATGTAGAACAGCAGCGCGGCGGAGATCACGTAATCGAGCAGGTTCCCATACAAATTGCCGTACTGTTTGGTGGCGGT
>JANXQZ010000207.1 GCA_025353235.1 Bryobacterales bacterium | reverse complement strand
ACCAGGCCGATGATCACACTCAGGATCTCCGTCCAGAATAGGTTGGCGTACGGCAGGGCGAGCGTGAACGGCAGCACGCCAAGGATGGAGCACCAGATCACATATTTGCGGCCGATGCGGTCGCCCACCGGCCCGCCCACCACGGTCCCCAGCGCAACCGCGCCGAGGAATACGAACAGGTGCACCTGCGCGCTCTGCACCGATAAATGGAATTTTCCGATTAAGAAGAAAGTGTAGAAGTTGCTCAAGCTCACCAGATAGAAGTATTTCGAAAAGATAAGCATTACCAGAACGCCGAGAGCGATGGCGATCCTGCCGTTGGAGATTCTGCGATTCCCGGTTGCTCCTGTTCGAACGTTCCTGGCAGCGGGGTGTCGCTTATACCAGAAACCGATCTTGGTCAGTATGGCAATCGCCAGCAACGCCGCTAGAGAGAACCAGGCGATGCTGGACTGTCCGCGCGGCAGCACGATGAACGCCGCCAGCAGAGGGCCCGTGGCAGACCCGGCGTTCCCTCCCACTTGAAAAAGCGATTGCGCCAAGCCATGTTGTCCGCCCGATGCGAGCCTGGCGACGCGGGATGACTCGGGATGGAATACAGCCGAACCCATTCCCACTAATGCCGATGCAACGAGGAGCATTCCAAAAGTTGGGGCGATGGACAGCAGCATCAATCCGATGACCGTGAAACCCATCCCGATCGGGAGAGCGAACGGCAACGGGCGGCGATCAGTGTAGAGCCCGACTAGCGGCTGGAGCAGTGACGCGGTGAGTTGGAACGTGAGCGTGATCAGTCCAATTTGCGCGAAGGTTAGGCGGAAGGACGTTTTTAAAATGGGATAGATGGCGGGGATGAGCGACTGCACCATGTCGTTCAGAAAATGGCAGAAGCTGATGGCCGCCAAAATCGTGAACAAGGCTTGGCCGTTTGCGGTTTTGCGAGTGTCTGGGCTTGACTCGACGTTGATGGTGCTTTCCGATCGTACCGACAGTGCGTGATCCCCCTTAACCAGTTTACGTGCGCAATTATGCCGCGGCAGCCGCTTGACTGGAGCCTTTCGATACGCAGCACCTTTTGAATTTTAGGCCGCTGCCGCAGGAGCAGAGTGCGTTTCTACCTGGGATAAGGGGGGCGATGTAGGGTGCAGGCCTGAGTTTGTTGGATGGCTGGGCGGGCGCAACTTCGGGGTGGGTTGCGTGGGGGGAATCGGCAACGGGCGCGGGCTGGTACTCGAGGACCATGCGGGCGGCTCGGAGGCGTACGCTCGGCGGCGTGTCGGGGCTGGTGAGCAGTTCGCGAATCGCGTTGACTGCGTGTTCGGTGAGTGCGGAAAGATCTGTCATGTCGATTTCAGGGTACAGGGGGTTTTGGAAAAGGGAAGGGTTGAATTTTCGATGTTGCTGATTGGAAGGGAAATTGAGGTTGCAAGTTTTTGTTATTGAGGTTTCGGAGTTCCTGATGGAAACCAGGTTCTAACCGGTCTACGCGCGGTCAGCTCGGGCGCTGAGCTTGAACGATCTCGGTCTAATCTCCATTCATACCTTGTTCTCTGGGGATGTAAACCGAAGTATTGCAG
>JANXQZ010000434.1 GCA_025353235.1 Bryobacterales bacterium | reverse complement strand
CGAGGAAGTGCTGGTAGCGGGGGAACCGGAGTGGCGCGCGGAAGCGGGACGCAAGAGAGACGGAATCCCGATTTCCGACCGCACCTGGAGGGATCTCGCGAGTATCGCCGAGCGCTACGGGCTCGCCATACCGCAGGATTGCCGCAACTCGGTGTGCTAACATCCGAGATCGCATGAGCACTGCTACTCGCATCGATTCTCATCATCATCTTTGGAAGTACGATCCGGTGGAGTATGACTGGATCGACGATTCCATGAAGGTGATCCGCAGCAACTTTCTGCCGGAACATTTGGCGAAGGAGATCCACGCGGTTGGGATCGATGGCGTAGTGACGGTCCAAGCGCGCCAAACGGTGGCCGAGACGGAATGGCTGCTCGGTCTGGCTGGCAACAACGCATTCATGAAGGGCGTGGTGGGATGGGTGCCGCTAACCGACCCGAAAGTCGCCGGAGTGATCGAACGTTTCTCGGGGTATCCCAAGCTGAAGGCCATGCGGCATGTGGTTCAGGCGGAATCCGACCCGAACTACATCTTGCGCGACGATTTCAATGCAGGCATTCGAGCGCTCCTGCCTCACAAGCTTGCGTATGACATTCTGATTTTTGAGCGTCAACTTCCACAGGCGATTCAGTTCGTGGATCGCCATCCCGATCAGATTTTTATCCTGGACCATATCGCCAAGCCGCGCATTAAAGAGAACGTGATCTCGCCTTGGCGCGAAAACATTCAGGAGATGGCCAAGCGCCAGAACGTGTACTGCAAAGTGTCCGGCATGGTGACGGAAGCCGACTACCACTTATGGACGGAGAAGCAATTGGATCCGTATTTCGATACGGTGTTCGAAGCGTTCGGGCCCAAGCGCGTGATGTTTGGATCGGACTGGCCTGTGTCTTTGGTCGCCACCAGTTATGGTCGCTGGTTCAAGCTTGTCTCGAAGAAGATTGAGCGGTTTTCGGGGCCGGAGCGCGAGCGCATTCTGGGCGGCACGGCGGTGGAAGCTTACAAGCTCTGAAGGAGGGGCTGCGTGTATGGAGAATGTCCATCACTCGTGCTAGCTTCAAATCAGGATCTGAGAAGCCATGCCCAACCAATCAGCCTTGAAAGAAACGAAGGATCAGCTTCGAATGCGTTCGCTGCACGAGGACGTGATTGCACGCGCTGCCGCACTTAAGCAAACGAACCTGACGACTTTCATGTTGGAGCAAGCATTCAACGTGGCTCAACAAATTCTCGCCGACCAGGCTCACTTCTACCTCTCGCCGGAATACTGGGACGAGTTTTGTGCCGCGCTCGACGCGCCCCCTCGTGAACTTCCCGAACTCCGGAGGTTGTTGAGCGAGCCAAGCGTCTTTGATGAGCCTAAGTAGCCCCGTTTCGATCACGAAAGAACAGGCCACTGTTTGCTTGATTGCGGCACTGGCTACTACACCCTTGCGGCTGGCTCTGTGAGCCGCGACGAGGTTCCCAGTTGCGTGGCCCAGGGGCTAGGCATATCCAGTGCCCATCACGCTTTTAGCAAGGCTTGCGGTAGATGTTTCCGAGAAGGGAAAAGGTCTCGGTCGAGGGCTGCTCAACGATGCCGTCTTGCGAGCGTACCAAGCCTCTAACCTGGTCGGAAGCCGCGCCATTGTCACTCATGCCAAGGATGATTCCGCGAAGGCGTTCTATGTGAAATTTGACTTTGCGCCCTCGCTGCTCAACGAGTTTCTCCTGTGACTCCGCTGGCAGGGTCGCGCAACGCACCCCCAAAGGTAGCGACGTTCTTTCAGTCCTGCAACCTACGCCGCCGCAGCCGAGCGCTGCTATCACAAGAATTATCGTGAACTCCTGCATGGCTGCCAAGTCCATCAACAACTTCATCGAGACCGCCACCTCCAAGCAGGATGGGATCATATAAATGTGAAGCCCGAGATCATGAGTCCCGCCGGATACTGGCCGCAGTTGCACGCCGCCATTGATGCCGGTGCCGACTCCGTCTATTTCGGACTCAAACATTTCACTGCCCGCGCCAAAGTTGGCTTCACTTTGCAAGAGCTGCCGGAGACCTTGCGCACTCTGCACCAGCGCGGGGTGAAAGGGTTCATCACCTTTAACACCCTTGTCTTCGAGCACGAACTCGATGAAGCCGCCCGAGCCATTGCGGCCATCGCCGAAGCCGGAGCCGATGCGCTCATCGTGCAGGACGTAGGCATCGTGCAACTCGCCAAGCAAATCGCGCCAGATCTGGAAATTCACGCTAGCACGCAGATGAGC
The DNA here is from genome assembly GCA_025353235.1 of Bryobacterales bacterium. Classification (GTDB taxonomy): domain Bacteria; phylum Acidobacteriota; class Terriglobia; order Bryobacterales; family Bryobacteraceae; genus JANXQZ01. Next base: position 9,666 of record JANXQZ010000434.1, on the reverse strand, counting down.
ATCACCAGCGCCGAGGGTGTGGAGCTTGCCCGCAAGTTCGGAGCAAGCCGCGTCACGCTGGCTCGCGAGCTTTCGCTGGATGACCTGCGGGCCATCCGCGCCAAAACCGATTGCGAGCTGGAGATTTTCGTTCACGGCGCGCTGTGCGTGGCCTACTCCGGCCAGTGTTTTTCCTCGGAGGCTTGGGGAGGTCGCAGCGCCAATCGAGGCCAGTGCGCGCAGGCGTGTCGACTGCCTTACGAGATGATCGTGGATGGCGTGTTGAAGCCGCTCGGGGACGCGCGCTACCTGCTCTCGCCGGGCGACTTGTACGCCCTGCACCAAGTCCCCGAAATCGTTCGCATCGGCATCTCGGCTCTTAAGATTGAGGGGCGTTACAAGGATGCCGATTACGTGACGCTGGCCACCCGCGCTTATCGCAGGGCCGTGGATGAAGCTTGGGCTGGGATCGCGCCGTCCATCAGCCCGCTCGAAGAGCTTCAACTGGAGCAGGTGTACTCGCGCGGACTCGCCCCGCACTTTCTAACTGGGACGAATCACCAGGCCGTGGTGCAAGGGCGTGCGCCCCGACATCGAGGCGTGCAGATTGGACAGGTGACGCGGGTCTTGCCCGATGGCGTCCTGATCGACCCGGCAGAGGCGCATCGCTTAGCTCCCTTGAAGGCGGGGGATGGATTGGTGTTCGATGCGGCGGACTGGCGCAGTCCGGAAGAGCGTGAGGAAGGTGGACGCGTCTATCAGGCGACTGTCCGCCCAGGAGGACTGGAGCTTCGATTCGCGAATGGCGCGATCAACTTCGCTCGCATTCGGGCCGGCGATCTCGTCTGGCGTACACATGACCCCGATCTGGACCAACTCCCGCATGTCTCTGCAGCTAGGCAGCCCGTGCGCGTGCATGTCATTGCGCGAGAGGGGGAGCCGCTTCAGGCTGAATGGTCGCTTGTAAAACATCCAGACGTTCAAGTTGTAATAAATTCGCCAAGCCCGTTGAGCGCGGCCCAGAATCGCGCGATCAGTGTCGACTTCTTACACGATCAGTTTGGCCGCTTGGGCGGAACTGCTTATGAACTCGCCCACATCGAGCTTGCGATCAGCGGTTCGCCATTCGCGCCAGCCTCCCTTCTGAACCAACTTCGTCGCGAAGCTGTCGATGCGCTCTCGGCTCTGCAAGGGCTCCCGCGTGCGCTGGCGATTCATGCGCCCGACCTCATTCGAAAGTCGCGGGACCCGATCACCCAAGCACCCCCCCAGATTCATCTTCTCGTGCGTACGCCGGACCAATTAAATGCAGCACTCGATTTGCGACCCGCCAGCATCACCCTCGACTATCTCGATCTCTACGGTCTAAAGCCTTCCATTGATCGAGTGAAGGCTTCGGGCATAACAGCGCGCGTGGCCAGCCCTCGCGTGTTAAAGCCAGGCGAGGAGCGGATTGTCGATTTCTTGTTGAAGCTCCAGTGCCCGATCCTGGTCCGTTCCGCTGGCCTGCTGCAAACGCTGCAGGGGAAGAACCATCCCGCACTGATCGGAGACTTCAGCCTGAATGCCGCTAACTCCGTAACAGCCGGTGCACTCCTCGATCTCAGACTCTCCCGACTTACACCAACACATGACCTGAATGCGGCGCAAGTGGCAGCGCTGGCTCGTGATGTCGGTCCAGGTTTGATAGAGGTGGTGGCCTATCAGCATTTGCCCGTGTTCCATACGGAGCACTGCGTGTTCTGCCGCTTTCTCTCGAGTGGAACGAGTTACAAAGATTGCGGGCGGCCCTGCGAGCACCACCGCGTGGAAGTGCGCGACGTTGGCGGAAGGTCGCATCCGGTTATGGCCGATATCGGCTGCCGCAATACGGTCTTCGGCGCAGAAGCGCAAGAGGCAAGTCCGCACCTGGATGCATGGCGCAAAGCTGGTATCAACCACTTTCGGCTGGAATTCGTGCATGAGTCGGCCAAGCAAGTGGAGCAGGTCACCCAAGCGTTTCTGGGAGCGCTCACAGGAAAGAAGACCCATGGACAACTCACACAAGAGCTAAAGCGCGCCGCGCCGCAAGGTACAACGGAAGGCAGTTTGTTTGTGCCGAACAGCTATCTCACTCTGCCGATTTTGCAATAACGGCCAGCTTATTGGATCACGACTGATGTGCGCACGAAGCCGAACTTCTTGGTAAGCTCGTCGATCACGTTTACTTGGGCGGTATAGCGTCCGGGCTGCAGATTGGCGAGCGGGATTTGGAACGTGAAAGCCATCGTGTTGGGGCGATTTGCCGCGGCGCGCGTCAGGCGAATTGGCGTGGACTCAAGCGCTTTCACCGCCCCTCGGTACATCGTCAACTCGGCCGCCACGCTGCTCAGCTTCTGGTCCGTCTCGGTCCCGGAATCGTAGACCTCGAAGTAAACGAACATTTTCTGATCTTTATGGAACACACGCGTGATACTCGGCACCAGCTTCTGCCCGTCTTGCACCAGAGGATGCATAGCCAACAGTTTCTTGCTGGTGCCAGCGGTACCGACGCTTGCCGCCAAAGGTTCGCGCTGATTGCTCCATACGACTGAGCTAAGCCGCACGGCGCCCGATTGCTTCACAAGATCGGGGATGGTGAACTTCGTTTCGAAGGTGCCCATCTTGCCAGTCTGATTCTCGCGCGCCAGGAATGTCAGCCGATACTCTCCAGACGCCACCACCACGCCCGTATCGTATTGGAGCTGTTTGCGGGCCAACTGCGCGGCGGCATCCTGGTTCAGCTTAACCGTGATCCCGTCCCGAACGCCTGTAACAAGTTTGCCACTGCCGTCGCGAATCTGACCGATAAAATCCAGGTTCGTAGACGCTCGTTTTGAGAGATCGATGGACGATCCCGGAATCTTCACGGAAATGGGAACAAAGTATCGATCGCGTCCGATCCGAAAATAGTCGATCTCAATGGCGAGCGGCAAGTCCGTCACGGGATTGCCGAGAGTCAACGCCTCCTCAAGCTGGCGCTCTTTATCGCTGGAATTGAAATTCTTGAACTGCTTCTGCGCATAGTAGCCGGGCCGATAGTCGAGCTTTGCTTGCAGTTGACCATTCAAGCGCACTCGGATCTTCCGATAACGGCCATCTTCGGCGCCATTTGTGCTGTAGTACCCGAGAAGGTAGTAAGTGCTGATGTCGGTCTGGGCCTGCCTGATTCCCACGCTTAAGTCGTTGTTGTCGAGCAGCGCCTTTCCGCCCGTATCCGCCGCAAGAGTGTCGAGCGTTTCCTGCTGATCATTCACCTTGTCCCGCCCGGCCCGCTGAGCCTTGGCTGTGAAAATCCCTGTGCCTTTGGGGGACGGGGTGCTGGCATCACCGCCGGGGGGAGCAGCGATTAGGCCTCGCGCATCGATAGGGTAAAAAGCCACATTGGCTCGAATCGCCGCGTTCACCGTGGACCGCAACTGCGATTGATTCTCCACGCCCGTCTTGCTAATGCCGCTCGAAAAGTAAACCAGCGCCTTCTTCTCGGGGAACGCTCCGAGTTGTTTCGCGGCCGACTCCAACGCGCTCAGTTTCTGGTCCGTATTGAAGATGTTGAATTCCGTGTCGTCGGCGGCGAACGATCCGCTAGTGTCCGTGTCGTCCCCGCCGGTAGCGCCATCCACTGCCAACTCGCTCGATTCGCCAATTCTGAAGCCGCTGATCGTGGTTCTCAGTCGTTCCCGGTCGTCAGTAAAGTCCTCCACCACGCGCAGCTTGTTCGAGTACGTGAGAATGGAGACCAGATCCGAGGACGTCATGTGTTGATCGAGGAACTTCAGGGCTGCGTCCTTGGCTCGGATCTGCTCGGCTGGCTGCATGGACGCAAAATCGAAGAAGAAGGCCATCAGGCGACGATCCTTAAACGACGGGCGGCTCCCATCTCCGGCTGGCTTAGCTGGTGCGAGAGGCGGCGCGCCCGCTTCTGGCCGCGCCTTAAGCTGTTGCTGCTGCGGGGTGGAAAGAACCGGGTCTGTGCTGAGTTGCTCTACTTGAAACACGGAGAGCGCCTGCGGCTTGTCGTCTTCGAGAATCGTGAAATCTTCCTTCTTCAGATTTTCGACGAGCTTCCCGGACTTGTCGCGCACCGTCACGTTCACGATTACCAGGTTGCTGCTCGTCTTGAATGTCGTTGGCTCCTGGGCCAAGCAGTAAGCAGCTATCAGAACCACCCACCAGCACTTCAAAATCTCAACCTCACGCTCGCTTGTATCGACCGCATAGCCGCAGCTCCAATCGGAAAACCGTAGTTGGACGCGTTCACGATGGTGCTCAGATTCGTGTAATTAACATGATTGGCAAGATTGTTCGCCTCAATCCGAAACTCTACGCGTCGCCGCTCGCCAAGCGGAAAATAACGCCCAATCGAAGCATTGGCGGTGATCTGGCCAGGCCCTTCGATGGTGTTTCGTCCCGCGTTTCCAAAGCGTCCCCCAGTTGGAATTGTGAACGCCCCGAGACTGAAGAATTCTCCCCCGCCCACAGGCAGGCCGGTGGCATCTGCGCGACCGCTCCCAACAGCTCCTGTTCCGCTCGAATCGGACAAATTGCCCAGCACGCGCGCTGTGAGGGGAGTTCCCGAGGCAGCCGTCAGACCACCGGTCATCGTCCAGTTTTGCCAGACCCGCGACTTGGTCTGAGGGGATGAGAATACCGAGCTCAGGGTGAGCAAATGTCGCTGGTCGAAGCTCGAGAGCCCGCGCTCCGCCCGCAAATTCCGATCATCTTGCGCAACAGTATTCCCCGCCCCGCCGAACGTGGAAGAGTTATCAATCGACTTGGCAAAAGTATAAAAAGCATTCAGGGACACGCCGCGCCGGAAACGCCGGATCACGCGCAGTTGCATGGCGTGATAGATGGAGTTTCCATCCGAACTCTCCCACGTGAATCCGACCGCATTGCCGATGAGACGGCGCTGCTCAGCGGTCAATGGTGAACCAGGCGCCGCGCGATTCGGCAGCCGCTGAATGTCCAGCCGCGTTCCTTTTGTTCCGAGATAGCCAAGCTCCACCACGATGGCGTGCGGCAATTCGTGCTGCACCGACCCGGTCCAGGTCTGAGCGTAACCAATTAGATAGTTGGGGTCCACCGCAAACGTGTTCGTGATCAGTTTGCCCGATGGACTGGTCGCCAAGCCGTTTTGGAGTGTGAGAACATTATCGAGGCTCGTGTTAAGCGTGGTGGTTTGCGCGAATGGAGGCTGCGAGGCTAGCCGCGAAGCGATCTGGTTGTAGATCGACCCGTTGTAGTACACAGCGTAACTCGCGCGAACTTGCGTCGACTTGCCAGGAATCGGCTTCCAAGCTATTCCCACGCGGGGGGCAAAATCATGTTTATCGGGCCGAACCAGAGATCCGGGAAGCGAACTTGAATAGGGGTCCGGCTGACCCGGCAACACGACAGCAACGCCTGTGAATCCAGATGCGACATCGAGATTTGCAATGTGCCCGTACTTCTCTGTCAGCGGGCTGTAGTATTCGTAGCGGAGCCCGAGGTTGACGGTCAGGTTGGCGCGAGCTCGCCAATCATCCTGGCCATACCCCGACCAAGTATTTCCCCGAAAATAAGTTGCTGCAGTTCCGAAACGGACCGAACTCGATTGCGGCAATCCAAGCAGGAAGTCGGCGAAATCGTACCCAGTCCCCGCGATTGGCAACCCGCTCGCGTCCAGCGCGCTAGTCTTGATGCCGCTGAAATTGAAAGTCCCCCGTCCATTCTGATCCGTCTTGTTGTTGACTTGCGAACGCCGAAAGTCGAAGCCGCCAGCCAGGCTGTGCTGGCCCTTCACAACGCTCACCGTCTCGCCGATGTCGGCGCTCTGGACACGGCTGAACAGCGGACTCGCGTCGGATAGTCCGCCAAAATTAGTGAACGATAAATTAGGCGGACCATAGTTCAGCGGATCGGGTGAAGTCCCGCGTATCCCCAGTTGGGCGGCGACATCGGCTTTATTTGCGAAGAACGGGATTGTGTCGCTGCGATTGCGGTTGAAATTAAATTTCAGCACGCTGATGGTGCGTTGGCCGATGTTGCGCGTATAACTCAGGTCTGTGTTCAGGCCAGTCCCGCTAGTCTCGTCACGGTAGCCAAAGAGCTGCTCCGGGTTGCCGCTCCGGTTCTGGAAATTCACATTCAAGGCGACGCGATCTTTTTTCGTGAAGTTCTGGTTGAGCCGCATGTTGAGGTTATCGTTGTTCTGCGGAACCGACGACACGATCTGATAATTTTGCACGGAGCCCGTTTGGTTAGGCAACGGAATGAAAGGCAACAGCTTTAACGCCGCGTCGTTCAACAGGCTCTGGGGAATAACATTGTTCGGAAATGACGCTCCGGTCTTGTAATCGAAAATGCTGACAGGCGGATTCGTAAAGGATTGCGAGAAATTGCCGCTGCGTTCGAGAAGCGTCGGAACCGTAGCGGAGTTGTAATAGGGGTTTCTCCCTCGATTGCCGTTGTAATTGACGAAGAAGAACGTCGAGTCGCCCTTTAGAAGCTTGGGGATTTTCAAGGGTCCGCCGACTACGAATCCGAAGCGCGATTGCGCGTAGGCCGCCTTGGGAGTGTCCGCCCCAGTTAGCGAGAACGACCGCGCGTCCAAGGCCGAATTACGCAGGCTGAAGTTGGCTCCGCCATGGATGCCATCGCGTCCTCGGTTATTCCGGTTGCCGAAGAATTGGCCAGGACCGCCAGGTCCATTCGGATCGCGGCGCGCACCTTGCCGACCACCCGGGCCGCCAGAGCCGCCACCGAAACCACCCCCGCCTCCGCCGCCTCTGCCTCCAAACCCGCCGCCACCTGCGCCGAACCCGCCGCGTCCGCCGGCGGCTTGTCCGCCAAATGTACCGGGTGCTCCGCCGAAACCAGGTTGACCGGCTCCGGGTCCGCCCGGCCTACCCTGAGGCTCTGCACCCTGCTGCGGCGTGGTGTCCACTTGTCCCGATTGGAGACCCCGGCTCAAACTGCCATTGAGCAAAAAAGATTCGTTCCCGGCTTCCGCGGTTTGAGCGCCGCCTTCCGCTGGTGCGCCGCGCAGCGCGGTATCGATTTCGGTTGCGGCAGCCTGGTTCTGCTGTCCGTTGCCGGGCGCGGATCCCCGTCTCGGTCCCGCAGCGGTCCGAGGCTGAAGATCCAGAGTCCATTCCACAGGCGTCGGTCCCGTATTCGACTCGAATTTGCGCTGGACGGCTTTGAACCCGAACATCGCGACCTCAACCGCGTACGCACCGGGATTGAGGCCTGAAAGTTCATATCGACCATTTTCGTCGGTAGTGGTAACGGTTTTCTTGCCTTCCTGGGTCACCGTCACCGTAGCTCCAGGAATGATCTGAGCACCCGACTTGACCGTTCCGACCTGCGCGCTAACCGGGATGGCCGCCACGAGCACAACATAAGCAAAATATTTCCGAAGCACGTTGGTATATAGGGTGACTGATTCGATGGCGTGGTTACGTAAATGAATGTAATGCGTCATCCAAAGGCATTTGTGAATTCAACCAGCAACTCGACTTTCCTCCATGCGGCGCCTGAATCAATCGACTCTCTTGCTCTATCGGCACCTTCGGCCAAAGTCTCCACGGCATTCGCCGCGAAGAGAGCCGCTGCGGCATTCACCAGCACAATGTCGCGTTGAGGACCGAGCGCGCCGCGCAGGATCCTAGTGGCAATCCCGCAGTTTTCCTGAGGGCCGCCTCCCCGCAAAGTTTCCGGCGAGCAGGGCTCAATGCCGAAATCGGCAGGGCTCCAGACAAGTTCCCGAACCGCGCCTCCGCAAACGTCGAATACGATTGTGGGTCCCGAGATGGTGACCTCGTCCAGCCCGTCGCTACCATGCACCACAATCGCCCGCTGAGCCTCCAGTTTAAGAAGAGCCGTGGCCATCAGTTCGGCCGCCCGCACCGATGGAGCGCCGATCAACTGCACCGCCGCCCCCGCAGGGTTCGTGAGCGGCCCCAGGAGATTGAACACTGTTCGCATTTTTAACTCCCGCCGCGCGGGCTGCGCAAATTTCATAGCCGGGTGGAACATGGGGGCAAAGAGGAACCCGATCCCAACCTCGCGGATGGCCTGCCCGATTCTGTCGGCATCCAGGGAAATGTTCACGCCAAGAGCCTCCAGAATATCCGCGCTGCCGCACTGGCTCGAGATGGATCGGTTCCCGTGCTTGGCCACCTTCACGCCTGCCCCCGCTGCCACGAACGCCGCCACGGTGGAAATGTTGAAGGTGGGCTCGCCCTCTCCGCCGCCCGTGCCGCACGTGTCCAGCAGGGTTTGGCCGTCCAGTCCGGCATCCACCAGGGTTGCTTTCTCGCGCATGGCCTGGACAAAGCCAAAGACTTCATCGGCAGTCTCGCCCTTCATGCGCAGCGCGACTAAGAACGCCGTGAGCATCGCAGTGGAAACGTCTCCGCTCAGAACCTGGAGCATCGCAGCACGGGCATCGGCGGACGTCAGGTTTTCGCGTTCGGCAATGCGGTGCAGATAAGGCAGGAGGGGCATGATTTCAGGAGAGGCGCGCCAACTTTCGAGACGTTTGTTCCCCAGGATTGACGAGAGTTAAAGCCTATACCTCCACAATCAAACAGTTTACGAAATTCTGCAAGGATCTAAAGACGGCGCGCGGTAAAGGAAGACAGCTTCTGCAGCTGTGATGCAGTATCTCGCCGAGCGCAGACGTCGAGCCTTCGTTGCCGTTCGAAGCCCGGCGTTGCGTTCGCATAAATAATCGAACAGCGATGAAAAACCCCGGGACGCCCTCTTTATAGGTGCGGCGGGTTTTCGGCATTGGTGATATTGGCGAGCCATTCGAGCTCGGGCGGCACGTCGGCGAGGTGGCCGAACTGGGGGGCAGGCCGGGCCGATGGGTCGGAACGAGGCGGGACATGGGCTCACCTTTAAATACGATAATCGAGTGTGTCACACGTTGCTACACAACGGGCCTCTAAACGGACGTTTCATGAGGGGTTATGGTTTTCGTCAGTATCACACGCTTAAGAATTCGCTCGATGCGCTTCCTGCCGTTCTTTATGCTGCACACCTTTCGCTCCCTGCAACAGGTCAAAGAGGCCGCGGGGTTCAAAGGAGGCGGACTACTCGCTGACCGAAGCTGGACTTTTTGGACCATGACGGCATGGGACAGCCATGAAGCTATGCAGCGCTACATGACGACGGACAACCACCGAGTAGCGATGCCACGCCTTCTAGATTGGTGCGATGAGGCATCCGTGGTGCATTGGGAGCAGCCAGAAGCTACCCTGCCATCCTGGACGGAAGCGGATAGACGGATGCGCGCAAGCGGGCGTGTATCCAAGATGCGGAACCCCAGCCCCCAACATGCAACCTTGAACTATCGGGCACCACGAGTGACGACAGGCCGAAATATCCGGCCAGCGAGCAAGCTAAAAGATAGTCTGACATAACGCCCGTTATGTTCGGTGGTCAGGAGCGAATCGATCAAGCCAAGAGAGAACAATCTTCATACTATCGTACTCCGTATGACCGTCTAATGGAATGACCGAAGACGCAGTTTTTGTACTACGCATCCCAATTTCTTCTCCGCCGCGACGAATTTCTAACGCCTCGTGGAAACAGCACGGTTTGCTGCCAATGTGGGGCAGATTGTTAATCTGCAGCCGATTGTTAATCGGCTCTCCACGTTGCTGTCCAGTCAGGGCC
>JANXQZ010000414.1 GCA_025353235.1 Bryobacterales bacterium | reverse complement strand
GCGCTCGATTACGCGCTCGTCGATTTCCACCCCCAGTCCGGGAGTCCTAGGCACAATCAAATCGCCATGATCGATCTCGAGCGGCTCCTTCAGCATCTCCGAAGCTAGCGGAAACGGGTACATCCCGGCGCGCGACGGGGACGAGTAGCAAGGGTACTCCAGCCATTCCACCAAGCTTTCGGGCCAGCAGATTCCGAGCTGAGCTGCCGCGACTACTTCAAGCGAGGTGCCCCAGCTATGAAACGCGAACTTCAACCCGGCGCGCCCGATTTGGGGAAAAACGCGCCGAGCCAGCGCATACCCGCCTTGACAGATGACGTCGGTCTGCACGTAGTCAACGCTTTCAGTAAGGATCAGATCCAGGAAGCGCGCCTCGCTGGGCTCATGTTCCCCGCTGGCGATGGGAACAAGATCGAGTTGCTTCAGACGATGGTAGGACTCGTGATCGTCAGGTGGAAGCGGCTCCTCCAGCCAAGCGATATTGTATTCGGCTAGATGGGCGGCTAAGCGGTCCACTGTGGCGGAGAGATAGTTCAGGTCGCCCATGCGCCACCAAGTGTGGGCGTCGATCATCAGATCGAAATCCGGCCCGACAGCCTCGCGCATGAGACGGACCGTCTCCAAGTCTTTCTCAGGTCCTATGCCCGCCCGCATTTTGTAAGCGCGGAAGCCGAGGTCGGCGATGGCATGCGCCTCCTCCGCGTATTTTTCAGGCGGCATGTACATGCCGGCGCTGCCATACAGCCGAATCCGATCGCGCACGCGCCCGCCAATCAACTCGGAAACCGGAACGCCCCTGGCTTTGCCAAGCAGATCGTATAAAGCGATCTCCACCATGCAATACAGGCGTACCAAATTAGGCGCATCTTTGCCTGGCCCCTCCATAAATTGAATGCGGAGAGCATCCGGATCGGCGAGCAAGCGCCCTTCCAGAAAAGGGCGGATAGCCGCATTGATTCCGTCTCTAGCATTTTCGCTGCCCTCGCCAGGTCCGTAGCCGACCAGCCCGTTCTCGGTTTCGATGCGGATCAGCATTGCGTCCCGCTTGACGATGGTCCGCTCCCCACCGTGATAGGCCAGCTTGAGGGGTTCAGGCAGAGGATAAGAAAGAAGATACGGACGTACGGAGGCGATTTTCACGCTGGCTATAGATTAGCAGGTGCCGCCCGTTCTAGGGAGGTGAAACTCGGGCTGATAAGAGGCGGTTATACTGCTTCGTGCCAAGCACCAAGTTTCTATTCTGGAATATAAACGGTAAACCTCTACCCGATGTGATCAGCCACATCGCGCACGTCCGTGCGGTGGATCTTATCATCTTGACCGAATCCCGAATTGAAGCCTCGCTGCTCCAGATCTCAGGCTTAACGGAAGACCTCGTCAAGCCTCCATACGATGCGTAAAGCTTCAGGCCAACCGGTTTCCGCAAAGATATCAAGGAGGTCGAGTAGA
>JANXQZ010000411.1 GCA_025353235.1 Bryobacterales bacterium | reverse complement strand
CAGTACCGCATTGCGCGGGTCAAGCAGGAGTTGAACGAACTGCAGGAAGGCTTGGCCCAAAATCGCTACGACGAGCGGGCGCTCGATGAAGTGATCGGGGCTTTTCGTAAGGTCGTGGCAGACAATCGGCTGGCTCCGCGTGATCGTGAAATTCTGAATGACGATCTGCACCGGTTAGCTGACTACCGCGAGCACCACGAGGGCTGGAGTCGCCACTAGGATAAGAACGGTCCGGCAGGTAACCAGCCTGCCGGACCTAACGGACCGCAAGCCCAAGCGGTCCGTGCAATGAGCACCCTCGAGCCAGTCCGCCAAAACCGGCTCGATCTGCTTCGAGCGTAGCATCCAGAAATGGAATCGCAACGCCTCAATTCTGGATGTTCTTGAAATCAAACCAATTATAAACGCATATTTGTTGATCTCGTGGGTTGTGGGGCAGTAATCCTGGCTGCAAGCCGGGCTTTCAGCCGACTTTAGCGAGTCCGCTTTAAAGCGGACTGTGAGACCGGACCCCTATTAACTCCAGCCTCTCTCCGCGAACCCTCCCCTGCGCTGGCGGTCGAGTTCTGCTGTATGCCAACTTCCCCACCCGCTCGGACCGCCTCTGGCGATTCCTGCACGCTGTCTGCTCGAACCGCACCACCACTGGGACCCGCGATAAAAATAGTTGCCTGCTGAGTAAATGCATCTGGCGTATCGATCGCTAACAGCTGATTTCCCCCAGACAGCGACGGCGAGATCAACACGTACGACTCGTAAACGCCCACGAATCCGGGAGCAAGGGCAGCAAAGCCTACGAAGGTGGGTTGCCCGGCGATGTAAACGCTGAGCGGCCGAGTAACTCTGCTCAAAGGAAATGAAGGACTCGCCACACCGTCGGGGACGGGAGGAGTGACCTCGCCGAGTCCGGTTAAGAAAATTTCGAGGGCTTCGCCAGGCTTGGCCGGATTAGCTTCGTTCACAAGCGTTCCGTTTGTATGAAGAACCGCCGCCGGGCCGCTGCCGCTGCCGTTCAAAGTGAGTACGCCTGGAGCGGAGTTGTTCGCGTAGAGCGTAACGGCGTTGGAAGTAACGCCGTTGCTGGTCACCTGGAAAGTGACGTAATCTTCTGGCGTATTCGACGGGACTACCATTGTGATCTGTGTGGGAGCCACTGACTCGATGGGCGCCGGTCGACCGTTAACCATGACGCTGGTGCCTGCCAGCAAGGTGGGAAGCGGGAGCGTGTCGGCGTTCGCAACGCTCGCCGAGAACCCGGACCCGTTGATAGTCACGATCTCTCCCGGCGCTATCGAGTTAGTGACCGGGGAAAGGCTGGATACGCTGACAATTCCGAGCGGATCGATATAAAGTCCAGAACCCTGAAAAACGTCCGCGTGCAGGCCGAGCGCAAGCGTATACTGCGACCCTCTCCCCACCAAGACGAAAGCCTTGCCGTTCACACCTACGTCGTAGTGGTCCGTGCCTTTGGTGGCACCTGCTGTCAAGTCTAGTGTGACCGTGCTCGCAAAGGTATGGTCATAAGTCTGCGTATCGAACGAATTCAATCGTTCATGCCAGAGATTCAGGCCGGTTCCGGTGCCCCTCACCGAACCGTAGAATGCATCCGTCACCGGGCTATCCGGATGATCGTTGTCGACATCCATTCCTGCCGTATAGTAAGTGCCGAAGATCCCCGTGTTGAGGCCTTCCGGAGCCCGCACACCGACCAGCATGTCGAATCCGTTGAGCGAGCCTCCAAGCAGGATGTTACCGTCCGCTGATAAGAAAAGATTCTTGGTGCCCGTAACAATTTGATTCGCCACAACGTTTTGACCCGCCGGGAATATGATCGTTCCCGATCCGCGACCCGACAGCGCATAGGTGCCGCCCCCGATCGCTTGGATCAGGTTGCTATTGCCCTGGTCGGCCGCGCTTCCATTCACCACGATTCCATTCAAGCTCCCGTTACCGGATGTCGTCAGCGTGAAGTACGCGTCGCGGACGCCTGGAATGGCTCTTTGGGGAAAATCCAAGAAGCCCATGCGATAGGATCCCTGCAGCGCGCTATTCGACACCAGTCCGGTACTTGCCGGAATCATGACGAACATGTCTTCGAAGGTCGATTCGGTCGTGCTGCCGACAAACGAGCCGAGGCCCACGCCGCCGTTGATAGTTTGTCCAGGCTCCAATGGATTCTGCATCTTGGCGAGTCCGTTCGATGAAATTTTGTATGTCCCGGTAAAAATGAATGGCTGGGCCAGCAGTGATGCCTGGGGATCGGAGTCGCGCATGGTGCCGGTGATGGAATAATTGCCGTTGCCGTCTAGGGTAGCGGTTCCAAGCAGGCTTCGCGCCCGCCCGACCGCCCCTGTTGCGGGGTCGATATTCGAAAACAGCAGTTGCCTAACGTAGTACGCACCCTTGAACGTTGCATTCGCGCTTGAATCGAAGGTTTGCGCCTCGAGTCCTGCCCAGATTGGGGCCAAAAAGAGCACGGTTGAAAGTAACGATCTGTTCACGGGTATTCTCCTTAACGTTCCGGTTGAGGGGAAGTACTTCCGCATCGCCCGGCACATAGTGCATTCTACATTGCATTCCGGGCCGGGGCAAACGCATAGCGAATCATGGGCGATTTGACCGCTCCTACTCGACTATTACTCTTATTGTCGGCGTGCAAAGGCCTGAACGGGCGGCGGAGCGGGCGCTTCCTCCACGCTGGGCGGAACCACTTTCTTAGGCCGAGCGTCCAGTCTCGCCGCGATCAATCCGGCTTTGGCCTTCTCGTACTTTCGCGTGCCGGGTTCGGCATTGATTGCCAACACCTCGCGTTCGGTCACTTCCTGGGCCGCTGGCAAATACTTATGCAGATAGTTCTTGATCCGGTCCTGAACCAGCCGCTCGCTCGAGTGCAGGAGGAGATACAGAATGTGGTCGCCGTGCGCCTTCACCAGCAAATTGTAAAGCTGGGAGGGCTTCTGCAACCCTGCCGCGTTCAACTCTTTCTCCAACTTCTTCGAGCGCGCCTCCAGCTTCTGCCAGTTCTCAATATCCACCTTGTCGAGTCCGATCGCGTTGGAAAAGCTGCCCTTCTCCCCCTGCGTGAGATTCTCCGCCAGCACGTTGAGAAACACGCTGAAGTTATCCAACTGCAGATCCGTCCCGTGCGGAATCATCTGCTTAACCCTTTGCAGCTTTTGCATTCCGGACAAGTTCAGCTTGGCTCCGCTGAATGCAGGCGAATAGAGTCCCAGGAGCTTTTCCTCGTTTAGAACCTGCACCACCTCCGCCACATGTTGCTCGCAGGCGATTTTGCGCAGCTCGTCGAGCAGCGCCGCAGCCGGGATTAGCGTTTCTAGACCAGCCTCGCGAGCGTTGGCGTATTGAGCCAGCGTACGCTCCCCAATCTCAAATCCAAGGCGCATTTTGAAGCGATGGAGGCGCAGCAGGCGGATGGGATCGTTGTAAAGAGTGTAGTTGGTGACTGCCCGCAGCTCCTTGCGCTCGATATCGCCGACTCCGTTGTTGGGGTCAAGCAGGAGCCCGCGAGAGGCCGCGCTCAACGATAATGCGATCGAGTTGACCGTGAAGTCACGCCCTCGAAGATCTTCGTGGATGCTGCCCGCTCGAAGTTGGGGCTTGGAGCCCGGCTTGGGATATTTCTCCTGGCGGGCCATTCCGATGGTCGCCCGGGTTCCGTTCGAGAAAAGCAGTTGAGCCGATTTGGCCGTTTCGTCGAAGTTCAGCAGCTTCGCGTTGCGGACCGTCCGGGCTAGTTTAACCCCGTCCCCTTCCACCGTGAAATCGATGTCGAGGATGGGAAAGCCGGCCAGCATGTCGCGCAAAGCCCCGCCCGTTAAGAACACATTTACGCCGGCATCCGACGCGGCTGTTTGTACGTCGGCCACCACGCGGCTTTGGTCTGCGCTCAAGTGGCTTTCGAGCATGAACATATAGTTGCTCATGTATCGTATGTCGATGTCCTTTTAGGCTCGCGGGTGGTGGTCATCCACCGTTTGGCGCAGCCTGGTCCGCAGCACGTGCGTGTAAATCTGCGTTGTCGAAATGTCGGCGTGGCCGAGCATGGTTTGCACGCTTCGAAGGTCCGCTCCGCCCTCCAACAAATGAGTGGCGAAGCTATGCCTGATCGCATGCGGCGTTAGTCGGTGAAAGATGCCGATTTTCTTGCCGTGCCCTACGATCAGGGTCCAAAATGCCTGCCGCGTCATGGCGGTTCCGCGAGCCGTCACAAATAAAAACGGACTCGAGCGTCCCCGGAGCAACATGTTCCGGCCGTTTGCGAAGTAGCTCTCCACCGCGCCCAGAGCGACTTGGCCCACCGGCACGATCCTCTGTTTATTGCCTTTGCCAACCACGCGCACGTAGCCGAGGTTCGTTTCCAGGTCGGACACCTGCACTCCGCACAATTCGGAGACCCGCAGACCGGTGGCGTATAGAAACTGTAGCATGGCGCGGTCGCGCTGGCCTGTCGGCTTGGCGGAGTCGGGAGCTTCGAGCAACGTGTCAACTTGCTGACGATTCAGGTACTTAGGGAGCGTTTGCCAGGCCTTTGGCAGAGTCAGAAGGCTGGTCGGATCGACCGCGATTATATCCTCTTGGAGCAGAAAACGATAGTAATTACGGAGCGTGGTGATGTGCCGCGCAACCGTACGGCTGGCCAGTCCAGCTTGGTAAAGCGAGTCCACATAGCCCCTGACCAAATCGGTTTCATCCGTGGAGGACCTCCCCTGATCGGTGAGGGAGAAACGCTCAAATCTCTTCAAATCAAGCTCATAGGAGGCGATGCTGTTACCAGCCAGTCCTTTTTCGATGCGGCAGTGGTTGAGATACGACCTTACCAGCGCGGAAATAGACGAAGCTGGCTGCATAGTGCCTAATGATACAATAAGCACGAAATTGTTTGGAAGCAAGTTTGGGCCAATCCACTACTAAGAAGGTTTTGGTTTCCCGTTTTGATCGCGAAACATTGGCGGGTTTCGTAAATCCGCAGTCTTACTTGCGTCCCGAAGGCGTGGAGCTTCTGAGCACTGGCGGTGCCCTCTCCATTGTTCCTTTCATTGAGATACGGACGGTTTCGTTCGTACGCGATTTCGGCGACGGCGAACCGCGCAAGGAACGGCGGCTGTTCAACGCCCGGCCCAAGCTGGAAGGATTGTGGATACGCATGTGGTTTCGCGATGGCGCGGTGATGGACGGCGTCCTGTCCAGCAATTTGTTATTGATGGATCCGTTGGGATTCAACGTAGTTCCTCCCGACTCCGGGTATCAGAATCAGCGGGTATTCGTACCGAGAACGGCGCTGCTGGAGATCTTAGTGCTGGGAGTGGTGGGCGCAAGATTTAATAACCGCCCCAAAAAGACGACGGTGAGAGAGCAATTAGATCTTGGATTAGAGATGTCCAGTCAGCCTGGAATCGAGCCGGAAACTACGGGGGAGTAGGACAGTAGCCGTATTGCCGGTCTGAGCAGGGTCGTCTACAGTAAGCTTGTGGCTGCGGATAGAATCGTTTCGGTGAATCGCGAGGGCACTCATTGTTTCAGCGGAACTCAGGTGCCTGTCCGGCTGCTGCTGGATCGGCTGGAAAGAGGATCTACGATCTATGAGTTTCTGCTTACGTTCCCGACGGTTCGGCGTCAGCAAGTGATGGCTTTGCTCGAGGCCGCGTCGAGGATGATGGTAGACGCGCCAGTCACTAACCCGACACCGGCTTACACGCCCCAGCAGTAATCTTCCACCACCCGCGCCACGGTCTCATCCTGCTCTGTCAAGCGCATCAGCTCCAGGCGAATCGCATCTAGCAACGCTCGCCAACTCGCTTCAATCACGTTGTCAGAGACCCCTACCGTTGCCCAACTGCGCCGATGATCCGACCATTCCACCAGCACGCGCACCTTCGCCGCCGTGCCCTTCTTCGGCTCCAGGACTCGAACCTTGTAGTCTGTCAGGCGAACCTGCGAAATCTTAGGATAAATAGTTGCCAGACACTGGCGCAGACAAAGGTCCAAGGCGTTCATGGGTCCGTGCCCGCTCGCCGTAGCCGTATGCACCGCATCGTTTACCGTCAACGTGACTGTGGCGGACGTTCCGCCGATCATGCGTGTGGTAACGTCATACCCGACCACGTCAAATAGGCTCGTTCCTGGATGCAAAGCCTCGCGAACCAACAGTTCGAAGGTACCCTCAGCCGCTTCTAATTCGTAGCCCTGATACTCCAGATCCTTTATGCGCTCCAGCAACTGTCGGCGCGCTTCCGCATCCAGCCTTTCCGCCAACCCGTGCTCTTTCAGCTTGTAGAGCACGTTGCCGCGCCCGGAAAGGTCGCTCAGCAGCACACGCTGGCGATTGCCTACGCTTTCCGGCGCAATATGCTCGTAGGTTGCCGAATCTTTTAACACCGCGCTGACATGGATCCCGCCCTTGTGCGCGAAAGCGCTGCGTCCGACGAAGGGCTGATCGTTGCGCAAAGGCAGGTTCGCCAGCTCTGAAATATAGCGCGCGACGTTCGTCAGATTCGCTAGATTCTCGCGCCCGATCGTCGTATGGCCTAGTTTCAGTTCAAGATTCGCCAGGATCGAGCAGAGGTTGGCATTGCCGCAGCGCTCGCCGTAGCCGTTCATGCAGCCTTGGACATGCGTGCAGCCTGCCTCCACCGCCGCAATGGCGTTGGCTACCGCGACATCGGAATCGTTGTGCGGATGAATGCCGATAATCCCGTCAAAACGCTTGCGGACGTCGGCTACAATTTCTACCAGCCGATGAGTCAGCGTGCCGCCGTTGGTATCGCAGAGCACCAGCACGTCCGCTCCCGCAGCTTTGGCGGCTTCTAGAGTGCGCAGCGCGAAATCGGGATCGGCGGTGTAGCCGTCGAAGAAGTGCTCGGCGTCGTAAATCACCTCGCGGCCGTGATTCTTCAGGAACGCGACCGTTTCCGAGATGAGCTTGAGATTTTCTTCTTCAGTGACCCCCAGAGCTCGCCTGGTATGCAGCTCCCAGCTCTTGCCGAAAATGGCGATGGTCGGGGTCTGTGCCTCGATCAGCGCGCGCACGTTCGGATCCTGATCCACCGCGTTCTTGGCGAAGCGGGTAGATCCAAACGCAGTCAGCCTAGCGTGTTTGAGCTTCAGATCGCGAGCTTGGAGAAAGAAATCCCGATCCTTGGGATTCGAACCCGGCCAGCCGCCTTCAATGTAATCGATTCCCAGATCGTCCAGTTTTTGGGCGATCACGAGTTTGTCATCCACGGAAAACGAGACGGCTTCGCCCTGCGTGC
>JANXQZ010000388.1 GCA_025353235.1 Bryobacterales bacterium | reverse complement strand
AACGGCGCGGGAAAAACGACCACGGTCGAGATACTCGAAGGGCTGCGGGAGCGCACCTCTGGCCAAGTCTCGGTACTCGGCTACGACCCCGCCGTGCAGGTGGAAGAGTTGAAAGATCGCATCGGCGTCTCCCTGCAAGCCACCAACCTGCCAGACAAGATGAAGGTGCATGAAGCGCTTGCTCTCTTCGCGGCCTTCTACACGCGCAACATCGATCGCGACAAGTTGCTCGACCGTCTAAAGCTCACAGAGAAAAAGAACGAGTATTATTCGAAATTGTCCGGCGGGCAGAAGCAGCGAGTCGCGCTTGCGCTGGCCATGGTGAACGATCCGCAAGTGCTCTTTCTCGATGAGCCCACCACCGGCCTGGATCCGCAAGTAAGGCTGGAGATCCACAGCCTGATCCAGGAATTGAAAGACGCCAAGCGTACCATTCTGATCACCACGCACTACATCGAAGAAGCCGAGAAGCTATGTGACCGGGTCGCCATCGTGGATGAGGCAAAGTAATTGTGATCGGCACGCCGCGCGAGATCCTGGCAGAGGCTGGCGGGCAGACGCGCATCGACATTCTATGCGATCTGCCCATACAGATTGCAGCGCTGCCGCCCGTACTCAGCGCGGAAAAGTCCACCATTTTGAATGAAGGCAAGCTCCTGACCATGCATACGGCGCAGCCTGCGCGCATGATCGTAGAGCTGGTGAAGTGGATCGATCAGCAAGGGATCGGGCTCGCCGACATCCAGTTAAAGCGGCCAACCCTGGAAGACGTATTCATCGACCTCACTGGAAAGAGGCTTCGAGAATGAACGCCTACATCGCGACATCGATAATCAATCTAAAGCTGACGTATCGCGATAAGACGGTTCTCTTCTTCAACTACGCTTTCCCGCTGATCTTCTTTTTCGTATTCGTCGGCCTATTCAAAGCGGAGCGAGGCGGAGCCATCGTGCAAGTGTTGACCATGGTGCTGACCATCGGCATCCTAGGCACTGGATTTTTTGGCGCGGGTATACGGGCCGTGCAGGATCGCGAGATGAACATCTTGAGGCGCTTCAAGGTGGCACCCATTACGGCAGCGCCGATGCTGATCGCGTCCGTTGTTACGGGTCTGGCGAACTATCTGCCAGGCGCAATTTTCATGGTTCTGCTGTCGCATTTCTTTTACGGCATGCCATTCCCGCAGCGCTGGCTTTCGCTGCTAGTTTACGTTGCCCTCGGCGTAGTCGCGTTTAGAGCCATTGGCCTGATCATCGCCTCGGTGGTCAACTCGATGCAGGAAAGCCAAATCCTGGTGCAGATCCTGTACTTCCCCATGCTCATGCTGAGCGGGGCCACCATTCCGCTCACGCTGTTGCCCAACTGGCTGCAAACCTTCGCTGGCTTCATCCCCTCCACCTATCTGATCACGGGCATGCAGGCAATTCTCAATCGCGATGAGACGCTATGGCAGAACATCTGGCCTGCCGCTGCGCTGGTGCTTACTTCGGTGCTCGGCTTATTCGTGAGCATCAAGCTTTTCCGATGGGAGAAGGATGAGAGGCTGCCAACATCGTCAAAGTTTTGGGTGGTGGGAGTGCTGACGCCGTTCCTGCTGCTGGGGCTATACCAGGTGAAGACGCACGACAACATTTTGAAGGCGAAGATGCTGATTCGGGAACAGCGTCGAGAGCGCACCTTTATTATCCGCGATGTGCGCATCTTCGTGGGCA
>JANXQZ010000375.1 GCA_025353235.1 Bryobacterales bacterium | reverse complement strand
GCCGGAAGATGCCGAGGCGGCAACCGCAAACGGCGAGGTTCCTAGCGTTTTGTCGGCGAGAGGCAAAAAGGTGATCGTCTGACCTGAAGATGTCACCTGGAAGCTTTGAGTCACGGCGGGCGCGGCTGCGTAGTTGGAATTGCCGGCTTGGGACGCTTGTATGCCGCATTGGCCTGTCGTCAGGAGCGAAACGGTATTTCCAGAGACTGCACACACCTGCGGGCTCGTTGACGAGAAGCTGAGCGGCAATCCAGAAGTGGCGGCGGCACTGATCGCAAACGGCGCGCTCCCAATCGGTTTATTCGCGAGCGAGTTGAACGAGATTGTCTGGCTGCCTTGGGTCACCAGAAAACTTTGGGTCACGGGAGCAGCGGCCGGAACAGTGCTGCCGTTGCCTGGTTGAGTGGCCTGAATTCCGCATTGGCCGACGGCGACGAGACTGACTGTGCTTCCAGAAACGGAGCAGACGGACGGCGTCAACGAGGCGAAGCTCACAGGAAGGCCGGATGATGCCGTAGCGCTTATCGCAAACGGGCCCGATCCAAAGGCTCTGTTCGGAAGCGCCCCAAAGTTAATCGTCTGATTCGCTGAATTCGTCACCTGAAAGCCTTGAGTCACCGTAGGCGCGGCCCCATAGTTCCCGTTGCCTGCCTGGCTGGCCACGATGGAGCATTGGCCTGTGAAAATTAACGACACAGTGTTGCCGGAAACGCCGCAGACTCCAGGCGTATTCGATGCAAAGCTGACCGGGAGCCCTGAAGACGCCGTCGCGCTAATGGCGAATGGCGCGCTCCCCAAAGTTTGGTTGGCAAGCGCGTTGAATGTAATGGTCTGAGTGCCCGCCGTGATCGCGAAGCTCTGCGTGACCGAGGCCGCTGCCGAATAGCTAACATTGCCTGGCTGGGTTGCGAGGATGGAGCACTGTCCAACCGCCGCCAGAGTTACTGCAGTGCCCGAGACGGCGCAGCCCGAAGGGGTGATGGAAGCAAAGCTGACCGGAAGACCTGAAGAAGCAGTGGCGGATATGGTAAAAGGCGCGCCGCCGAATACCTTATTAGAGAGAGCAGGGAACGTGATCGACTGGCTTTGCTGAGAGCCGGAGATATTCAGAGTTAACGTGGCTGCATGTTGAATCACTCCGGCAGTCGCATTTACCGAGATAGGATAAACGCCGGGGACCGCCCCGGAATCGACAATCAGATACAGCGTTGACGACGAGCCTGCCGCGCCCGTTACGGGAGTGAAGCCGCCAGTGACCCCGGCCGGAAGGCCAGAAACACCAAACGTCAGGTAAAGAGAAATGCCCCCAATGGATTGCGTTGTGACGGTAGCATAGCCAGTCTGGCCGGGAGCAATGGACGCGGTTCCGGCCTTGATCGAGAATCCTTGGCTCTGCGTGACGCATGCGTTATCCACATTGCTCCACTCCTTTTGCACCATCCATCCCAACAATGTGCCCTGATTCGCGTTGCAGATGTCGCCGATCTCCCCGTTAGTCTGGTCATACCACGCCAGAGGCGGCGCATAATTTGCGGCGAAGCCCACTTCAGGGTCGGTGATCGTTTCGGCAAGCTCGTGAGATAACACCGACGTAACGTTATTCAGGAGGGTGGAGCCGCCGCAGCCTCCGAAGCATCCCGAACCTGGCCCCTGATCGGGCAATATGGCGTATAGGATGTCCTTTCCATTTGCACCGGTGGCTGTGCCGTGATATGCGCAAAATCCACCCGACACACAGGACGACGTTCTGCCTTGCGTAACTTTCATGCCGGGCGGGAACAGGATGGAATAAATGGTGTTTCCGTCATTGGGCGGCAGCTTTCCAGCGGTGATCCACTTTGCAATTTGCATTTGAATCGCGGCATCGTCTATGGTTGTGACGCTGCTGTCGGGGATTAGGACTCGCGACCCCCAAAACGTTCCCGGCTCGATATGCGTGAGTGGTCCAGAGCCGCCGGTGTACTGCGCCATCGTGCTGCTCCACTCGGGTGAGCAGGCAACTTGATTTACGAAGCCATCGAGCTGAATACCGTACGAAGCTACGTTCGGACCCCAGGAGACGTTGACAAATACCGGGTGTTGGACGATCGGGCCTCCATAGTAAGCGAGCTGTGCCCCGACAGCGGCGTTGTGCACCGGCGCTGCTGTTTGCACGCTGGATGGCGAAGTAGCGCTCTGTTTCCACATCACCCCGTGCTGCAGCGAGCCAGTGGTGTTAGAATTCTGGGCCGATAGGGCCGCGCCGCATAATACGATCACCGCGCCTGCCTTGGTTGAGAAGGCAGACCTCTGGCTGAGTATCATTTACAAACTCCAGGGTTAGGATGTTGAAAACCGTATTCTAGCATGCAGGCACTGTATGAGCGAAACCGGAAGCAGTGGCCAGCGCATGTTATTGTTAGTGGGAGGAACGACGGCTGCGGATCGGCCCAGTTTTCGTACCGGAGCCGGTAGCTCAGTTGGT
>JANXQZ010000367.1 GCA_025353235.1 Bryobacterales bacterium | reverse complement strand
GAAGCGTTCAACTCGTGATCGGCGTGCAGAATGAGAGCCACGTCGAAGGCTTTTTCCATCACTTCGTCCGGCTTTTTGCCGGTTAAGGTGTACAGGAAATTTGCGGCGAAATCGAGTGACGGGTCGCCTTGAACCGCTTCTTTGCCATTGCGGAGGCGGTCAAACGTGGTCACGATGGTGGCCGTCTGCGCCATCAGTTTCTGCGCTTTCAGAAGGTTCGCTTCGCTGGACATGTCCTTAGCAGCGGGATCGTCCAGGCTTAGCATGGATACTGCGGTTCGCAGCACGTCCATGGGTCCGGCAGCGGTCGCATTCGCGAGGAAATCGATCACCCGCTTGGGAATCGGCCGATGTTCGACCAGAATCTTCTTCAGAGCGTCGAGGTCGGCCTGTTTCGGCAGGCTCCCGTGCCACAGGAGGTGAATCACCTCTTCGAAAGTGGCGTGTTCCGCCAGGGTGTGAATATTAAAACCCTGGTAACTGAGAATGCCTTCGTCTCCGTCGATATAACAAATCTCGGATGTAGTGGCAACGATGCCTTCGAGTCCTGCCCCTGTAACGGCCATGTTGGTGATCGGCTCCTGTTCTATGCGCGGAAGCGCTCCAGTGTGGAGACGAAGTGCCCCGGCGGTGAAGTATTATTCTAGCGCGGACGAAAACTGTTTAGTGTTACCAGAGGTGGGGAAAGAAGAACGCGTCGAAGACCGTCATCTCGCCGTTTGGGTCAAGAGCGATTTCCGGGCTGGCCTTGAGCCAGGGAGTTTTCTGGCGAGCCTCGTCGGTCGTGAGAACGCGCAGGCCATGCGCTTTCAGAAGCTCGACCACTTTGGTTGCGAGAACAGCCAGCTCGGCCGCAAGGTCCGGGTGAATTGGATACTCCGAATCGGGGCTGAGGAAGTCTGGTTCGGTGTAGTCTCCGTTCTCGAAATTTTCGCGGTACGATGTCGCCACCATCGCTACGGGTGCTAGCGTGGAAACTCCAACCACGAGCCCGATCTCGCCAGTTCCGGGGACTGATTCGCCGACGATGTCGCTGTCGTTGATCTCTTCTTCCTCGAAGTCAGTCGGCTCAACCTCGGTCGTGAAGCGAAACTGCTCGCCAGGAAGGACGAGGAAGAAAACGTAGTAGGAGTATTCTTCGTCATCGCGTTCGTACATGACCGTTCCCTTCTGAAGGCTGTCGAGCTTTGGGGACAAGTGTTCGATGCTTTCGAATATTTCGTCTCGCGCCTCCTCGCTGGGCCAACCCAGCTCAATGACGCCGTCGGCAAATGAGCGATCCAGCATGTGGCGCAGGTCGGCTGGAATAGGTAGGGCTTTTTTCTTTGACGGCATCCTCTCAGATCTTAACTCCAGCTTGTCGGCCCCAATGCCGCTTAGCGAACCGTTATTCTGCAAACGGCTGCAGCGGGTCCGCAAACGTTGCGTAAGAATGGGACCGACGCGATGTGCAGCCACGCGTGGGGCAGGTTGTCAACCTGCCATTTTGCGTCGATTAGCAATCGGCGCGCAGGATGCCATCCTGCCCCACTGCTATCGTGCTCTATGGAAGGAAATGCCCGATGCTCCCGGCTAACGATTCCGCCGCACGATCTAGCACTCCCTGGCTCATCCAACTCTTCATCCCGTCCGCCGCATCTCCCGCACACTTAGTAAACGCCCGGGCCGGACGCTGAGCAAGCGTTCGCTCGAGAAAAGCCATCAGTCCTTCGACAAACATCGCGGGCGAGTGTTGCGCAATCAGCGCGGCGCGTCCGTTCTCACCCATTTTGGCGAATGCCTCGGGATCGCGAGAAAAAGCGCCGAGGTGTTGCCGCAGGTCCTCGATTTCACGATCAATCTCGACGAACGAAACAGCGGCTTCCGGCAGCTCCGCATACCAACCCGTCCGCGTCACGATAGAAGGCAGAGCATGATCCCACAGTTGAAGCTGGCTCCCCGAAGCCTCACCCATGCTGGGAAAGCGAAGATTGATTGCCAGATCGGCATCGGCGATGGCATCGTCCAACTGCGGGGTGAACCCATGCAGAGTCACTAGCTGTTCTACTCCATACTCCCGGATTTTGTCTCGCACATGCGCCTCGTCCCAAACGATCCCGTACACCTGCAGCCGAAAGTCGTTCTTAGCGGGAAGCGAGCCCAGTGCCTGCAGCAAGCTTATGATTCGTCGGTTGGGACCAATATGGCCTAGCACCACAAGCTGAAAAGGCGCCCGGGCTGGCCGATTCCTGCGCCTGTTCCAAGCTTGAAAAGTGGCATCCGGGGCCGCCGGATACGGCAGAGGCAAGTAAGCCAGACTCGCTTGCGTGTGAGAGGACACCAGATTGAAGCCGCCCTGGGTATGAACCACTACGCCCAGCGCATTCTCCACCACCGCCTCCGTAAGCGGAAAGGAGAGGATTAGAGAATCCAAAGTCTGCGTCCCATCCACGAACTGCCTGGCCGCGCTGGCTCCGGCCGCGCCATACACGTGGTCCATGAGGGCAATGTATTCCGACGGGCCCCCCGGCTTGCGCGACAAAGCGCCCCAGAAAAAATCTTGCAAGCGCAGATCATGAACCACTACGGCTCCGGCATGCATCCGGCTCACTTGCCAGATTCTATCGTGGAAATCGCGGTTGTTCCCCAAGTGGAATACGCTCAGATCGGCCCTGTTTACGTCCTTCCAGGGAACCGAGGCACAGTGAAAGCGCCTCACCTCGCAGTGGCGTTCCAGCGCGGCGTCCCAAGTATCCTGATCCGTCCACAGCGTGACCTCTGCCTTGGAGCATAGACAGGGGAGCAAGTTTGCCGTATATTCGGCGATCCCGGTGAGCGCGGGCGGCAGCGGAGAAAACCAGTTGAGCTTCATTGCAACAGCGTGCGCACCACGTGGGGCCACGTGATGTTCATCGATTGATAACGCTGGCGGGCAAGCGCTCCCATGCTCTTGGCGCGCTCCCGATTTTCCCACAGCTCATCGAGCGCAGCAGCCAGACTCCGGGCCTCGCCTTCCACGACGAAGCCGGTGGCAGCATTTACAAATTCGTTGGGTCCGCCCGAATCGGAGCAGGTGATTACCGGCTTGGACGCTAGCATGCCTTCCAGCGTCACGTATCCGTAATCTTCGTCGACTGGAGGATACACAACTCCGATGCAGTGGGCGTAGCGTTGAAACTTCTCTTCTTCGGTTATGCCGCCCGCGAACTCGATTCGGTCTTTGAGTTTCAGGCGAGCGACCGAGGCTTTCAGTTCATCCAGATATGCCGTGTAGTCTGGAACGCCGGCGAAGCACATCCGCACTGGATTCTTCGTTAACGCCAGAGCCTCTACCGCTAAGTGCTGGCGCTTGATCGGAGTGAGTCGGCTAGGGAAGAAGAAGTAATCCTGGGACTCGCCGCAGAACAATTTATCCGCAGATGGCGGTGGATGATACAGAGGCACGGATGCCAGCCCGCAATAGCGACTCAGTCGGGCGGCAACATTCTTGGAGTTGGCGTACACCGCCTTTGCTTCGGGAATCAGTTTGCGATCCGCTTCTATGATCGCGTCGCGCACTTCCGGCCCGGTGGGGTAGTGAATCATGTCGCCAGCTAGAGGATGGTTCCACAGATCGTAAGCCTGCCGGTGCTGATGCAGGATCCACAGCACCTTGTTCGGATGCCGCATGTAGTAAGCCGGGAACTTAAGTCCGATTAGCAGGTCCACTTTGGTGCCGCTGCTCTCGGTGAGATCGAACATGCGGCACGCGAGCATTTGGTCCAGCATGCGCTCGGGCGGATACCACTTGAAAGGCACTCGGACGATCTCTGCCTTATGCCCCGCTGCAACCAAAGCAGCCTCTAGTGACTCAGCGTGAAT
>JANXQZ010000348.1 GCA_025353235.1 Bryobacterales bacterium | reverse complement strand
CGGGGATCACGCCGAAGTCGCTCTTCGCCACGTTCAGTATCCACACTCCAGAAAGGTTCGGCTTGGGTCCGCTCGAAATCGCGGGAGTGGGCGCGATAGCTTTCGGGGCCTCCACCGTCTTCATAGGCATATCGCCGGACTGCTTTTCGAATACCAGCTTTTGATCCACCTCGCCCATGGCGCTCGTCATGTGGAGGTTTTGCGTGAGTATCTGGCCGTCGCTCGATAAATTCATCATGTTCTTCACGATGATTTCCTGGCCGTTGTAATCCACTTTTGAATTGAGAACCACCGCTTGGCCCTCCCAGACGGCGTTCATCTTCACATCCCGGATGCCCATTCTGACCACGATTTCTTTGCCGTTCGTGTCGGTGTCAATGATGTATTTGTTCTCGCCTTGAGCGCCATCGACATTCATATCCATCTTCAACGCCGGATCCTTGTGATCGATTACGGCGGTCTCGCTCTTAGGTGCCGGCAGAATTCCAAATTCGCTCTTGGCGACATTCAGCTTCCAGTTTCCGGAATAATTTGGCTTTGGTTGCGCGGACGACAATGCCGCGAATGAAATGACGGTAAGCAGAACGATGGCTGGGGTGCGAAGCATATGGACCTATTATAATCGTTCCAGATGTCCGCGCCGCCAGTCCCCCCGCGTCTCGAACAACTCGGCCAGCGCCCGTTCTCCTTCTACCCTCCGATCCTAAACGTCGTCCATAACGAGTGGCAGTACCGCAAAGCGAGTTGGTCCGAAGTTCTGGTTCAGAACACGAAATCGCTTGAAGAGATTTGGGTACCCCGGCGTTTCGTGGGCGGAGTCTCGCAAATCGACGAGCCAGTCATGATTGTGGGGCTCACAAAAGAATTAGAGTACAAGGCAGGCACCATCTGGCCAGCGGAGCGCCGCGTCATTGAAATGCCTCGCGCGGTGAACGAAGGTCCCCGGCCATTCGCTCCAGCGCCGGCGCCTCCCAGATCAGCCCCGGTGATCGGCATTAGGCTGGAAGGCGGCACCGAATCCCGCATCGGTAGGCTGGTGCTGGGCGGCATAGCGCTAGCGATTGCCGGATGCGTCCTGGTAGTTAGTCTGTATCGCGGCGGCGTGCTCGGCAACAAGATCATTTACTCGCCTGTGATGCAGAGCGACCTCGGGCTGGGCGCTTTCGACGATTACCACGCCGCCGTCCGTCTCCTCGGTCAGCCTGCCGAGGATCGCTGGCGTCCGGATCATGGCGAGATGCAATATCGCCTGCTCGGATATCCAGCACAAGGCTACTATGTCATCCTGATGGGCCGCGATCGCCGGGATGCCAGGTATGTTGGCGCGCTTGACCGGAACTGGAATCCGGTCCACACGGTAGAGATGCCGGGCCGGGTCAACAGCTACTCTCTGCTGCGCAGTCTGAAGCGCTTTTAGGTGAGTGAGTCGAACGCCGTTCGCGCGATTCTCGCGATAACTTTTTCTCTGGCCGCCACATCGCGAGTGCTCCCTTTTACGTAGACTGCAATTGCCAGTCGCCCATTGCCGTTCGGAAGCGTGATGACGCCTACGTCGTTGGTTGCGCCATTCAAGCCATGAACAGTTTCAGTCGTGCCAGTCTTATGGGCAACCACGGTTCCTGAAGGGAGCAGTCCCTTGATTCGGCCAGGCCAAGTCGTCGTATTTTCGAGGATCTTGACGAGCCGAATTGTTGAGGGTTTAGATAGCAGTTCGCCGGCAAACGTCCTCTTTAGCAGTTGGAGGGTGCCGTTGGGCGTACCTGTGTCTCGCGGATCGTTTAAGAATCTGCGGAAAGCCGCAAGCCTCTCATCGGGCGGCACCCTTGCCGTAAGTTCCTCTGCCATCCCAGGTGTCCAACGTGAAACGGGAGGAACGTCCCGGACTCCAGCAGCGTCTAGCCCGCATTGCCGCTCGCTCCGATCAAGACGTATGCCCGTCACCTTCCACTGACGAAATCGATCCGCCATCCCATCTGCTCCGCCACTCATTCGGAACAATGTTTGCACCGCCGTGTTGTCACTCTTGGCGACCATCAACTCGACCATTTCTTCCAAGGGAAAGCGCTTTTGCTTTGGCCAGCGCTCCGCAATGGGACTCGCACCCGGAACCACGTCGTATAAGGGGATCTCAACAAGCTGGTCCAGCGACAGCTTGCCCTCATCCACCATCGCGAAGATGTTCATCGCGATCGGCAGCTTGCACACGCTCGCCAGTGGAAAGCGATCGTCCGCGTTGAGACTCACCATGTGGCCCGATCCAAGGTGGAGGGCTGCCGCTCCTACCGTGCCGTCTATCTCGCTGGCAATCTGCTGCCAGCTATCTTTCAAGCTGCGTGCGGAAGCAGCACACATGCCAGCCCCGAGCAGCGCGATCGATTGTCGGCGAGTCACCGTAACGCCGCCTGGATGTTGCCCGTCTGCCGGAGCAGATTCAACTTGGCCTTCTCGAGCGTATGTTGCGAATCGTAATAAGCCATCCATTTCTCCTGCTCCATAAAGCGGCCTTCGTCCACAGACTGGCGCGTGGTTCTGCCCTCTGCAAGCTGATCCAGCAGAACCCGAACCTGTTCCCGTGCAACCTCTAGATCCAGCTTGGCGAAATCCAGCCCCGACTCGGCCCGCTTCACCTCTTGAAAGCCCCTGCGGGTTTCCAACGTCGTATGATTTCGAAGATCGTTCATCTGCGTACGAATCTTGGCTAAGTCGGCTTCCGATTGCGCCTCCAGACCCGAAGGAG
>JANXQZ010000776.1 GCA_025353235.1 Bryobacterales bacterium | reverse complement strand
CGTCCCGCTCATCGTCGGGCGGCTCCGTAGAGGCATGCGGAGTCTCCCCATAAAGAGCCGGGTTCACGTCGGGCCCGCCTGTCAATAGCAGCCCAGCGTAATCGCCCGCGCACACAGCAGCCCCCGGCAATACCAGTTCCGGTTCAATGCCCGCTGCTTCGGCTGCGGCTCGATATGGCCCTATTTCGGAGGTTTCCCGATAAATGACAAGCGCCCGCCGCTTCATGCCGCCGGCTGCTGGCTGGGAATACGAGTATTGGCGTAAGCACGAAACTCAATTTCGGGAAGGTCCTCCACCATCTGGCGCAGCGAATGCTCCCAACGTGCGTGGATCAGGCTGAGATCCTGGTCCGCAGCGGAGAATCGCCGGTAACAGTCTAAGCGCAAGGAGTCCTTGTAGTACAGAAGCAGCTCGATCGGCGGTCCCACTGTGACATTTGACCGCATGGCGGCGTCAATCGAAAGCAGCGCATACTTAGCGGCCGCTTTCAGGCTGGTGCTCGCGAACACAACTCCGCGGTCTAGGATGGGTCTGCCGTATTTGCACTCGCCAACCTGCAAGTAAGGCGAATCCTCGGTGGCCCGCAGCGGGTTTCCCTGCGGATAGATCACGTATAAGCCTGGCGGTTCGCCCTTGACCTGTCCACCGAGCAGCAGATGTATATTGAACGAATAATCGTCGCGTTCTAACGCGGCCCGGTCAATGTCCGAAACGCGCCGAACGCAATCCCCCACAATGCGAGCCGCCGCGTAGAGCGATTCCGCCTTGGCCAGCCCGTCGCCTGCATCGAAGCTATCGCGCAACAGGGTGACCACCGATTGGGTCAGCGACAGGCTCCCGCTCGTCAAAATGACAAAGGTGCGCTCCCCAGGCTGTTCGAAGCAGTGCATCTTGCGGCAGACGTTCACTTGATCGTAACCCGCGTTGGTGCGTGAATCCGACGCCATCACCAACCCTTCGTGGGTTACTATGCCTAAACAATACGTCATGTCTCTCCAACGATCTAAAATTGCGGGCTTGTGTTCATTGTATTCGGTAAACTAAGATTCATCAATGCTGATCCGCTTGGGTTACGACATGACATTCGATGTGCCTGCGCCAGTGGCGATGGTGGCGGTCCTAAGCGTGCATCCGTCGCGGGAGCACGACTTGCGCGAGCCCGACTTGATGCACACCGATCCTGGCATTCATGTTCAGGATTATCGGGACTGTTTTGGCAACAGGTGCTCCCGCTTCCTTGCGCCGCAAGGCACCCTTCGCTTGTGGAATTCGACCTTGATCGAGGCTTCTGGCCAGCCAGATCTCATAGACACGAGCGCCCCTCAGGTCCCGGTGGAGGAACTGCCCCCTGAGACGCTTCAGTTTCTGCTGAACAGCCGCTACTGCGAGGTGGATCTGCTCTCGAACACCGCCACGGAGTTGTTCGGGGGCACACTGCCCGGATGGCAACGCGTGCAGGCCATTTGTAACTGGGTGAATTCAAAGGTGACGTTCGGATATAACTTCGCAAGAGTTACTAAGACTGCCATGGACGTTTACATGGAGCGAACCGGCGTGTGCCGCGATTTTCAACATCTGGCGGTCACATTCTGCCGGTGCATGAACATTCCCGCGCGGTACGCAACCGGATACCTGGGCGATATTGGCGTCCCTGTGGTCCTGCCGATGGATTTCAGCGCTTGGTTTGAGGCGTACCTGGGCGGCCGCTGGTGGACCTTCGACGCCAGGTTCAATCAGCCGCGCATCGGACGCACGCTGATGGCAACCGGACGCGACGCGGCTGATGTTGCGATTACCACGTCCTTCGGCTTGTCGAGGCTGAGATATTTTAACGTCGTGGCCGAAGAAGACTAGGGGAGCGGCAAATTGCCTCTGCCCCAGTTCACTTATCTTTGCGAACGATTTCGTCGAAAACCTGCTTGGAATCGACGCCGTACCAGACGACCTCAAACTGACTCGCCGAATTTGGAACGCGGATGAATTCGATAAACCCGCTGCTTCCATCCCCGCTCTTCCAAGGAAATCGGGCGGAGCCGGTTCCTGCCTGGCCTGAAAACGAGAAGCTCATTTTCTCCCTCTTCTGCCCCGATCGGTAGCGCGCGTCGAGCGTGCCTTGCAAAGAGCCGTTCCCCTCCAGTACATTGATCAAGACCGATTCGGGCACTGCTGGCGATCGGGAAGCGGACCCCCGATGGAGCGTCCAGCGCCCGGCAAGCTGCAATCGCGGCTTAACGGCAGGAGCCAGCACTGCGGGCTGGGAACTTAACGGGGTCAGGACTTGAGGGGCGGATGGGATCGTGGGTTGCGTGATTGATTGAGGGACCGCTTGGGGACTGGCGGCCGGGGGCATTTGAGGTTTCACCTGCGGCAGCAATTGCAGCGTATCCATTGACTTCGCCTTCTCGGCAGCGATAGTTTGCGTCGCGCTTGGAACCACCTTGGCCCCTTCCTTCTCGCGCAGCCTCGCTAATTCTTTCTCCTGGGCTCGCCGCTCCTCCCGCTCCATCTTTCTGCGAGCGGCTGCTTCCCTCCTGGTTTCTAGCTGTGGCAAATTGAACGTCTCTTTGGGTGGCGCCTTCACCACCCGGTCCGGCACCGGATCGGGCTCAGCCGTTAGGGGAACTACTTCCACCGGTGGCGGTGCTGCCGCCACGCTGTTAGGAGCGACGTACGTGGTGGAACCTTCCAGCAGTGAGCCGTCCGCTTTTTCGACGCGCATGCGGAAGCCCGTGACGTCTGACTTGTAAGCGTAG
>JANXQZ010000284.1 GCA_025353235.1 Bryobacterales bacterium | reverse complement strand
GCGGATCTGCTTTAGTTAGCAGGCCGCGGCGATCGGAACCAGGGTGAAGCCTTGCGCCTTGGCTTGCTTCTCCAGCCTCGCCCATTCCCGTTCGGCGCGTTTTCGCTCGAAGTGCGCGGCCCCCCGGTCCACCCACGCTTGGCCTTGGGTCATCAATCGATAGATCAGCACTGCCAAGTGGTGCGCCATCGCTTTGACCGCGCACTGGAAGGTGGGCAGCCGGCGGCGCAGATAACGATAGCGCGCTCCCAGGCAGGTGTCGCTTTGCAGCAGCGAGGTGGCCGCCATGCGGAGCGCCTCCCCCACCCGGTTCTTCACTTTCTTTTTGCTGCTTCTGACAACTTTTCCGCCCGTGATGTCCTTGCTCGGAGTCAGCCCCATCCACGAAGCAAAGTGGTGCTCGTCCGGGAACCGGCTCAGATCCGTGCCCACTTCCGAGATGACCACCATCGCGGTCATCACGTTGATCCCGTCGATGGAGGTGAGATCCACCCCGCAAATCCGTTCGACTTCGCCTTTCAAATTCATTCGCGGCTCGTTGCCCCGCGCTTTCTTCGCCTTCTTCCTCTTCTGCGCCGCGCTTTGGGTTGGGCCTTCGGACTGGACCGGAATTTCCAGCGGTCGGCTCGGCAGGCTCTTCAGGTGCAGCTCCAGTTTTTCATCGCATTCCTGCATTTGCCGGTGCGCGAAATGGTAGCTGTCGACCGCCTGCCCCAGTTCGAACAATACGTCGCCCCGCCAGTTCCCCTCCAAACTCCGCGCCACCTCTTCCCGGCTCGCCTTGACCCGGTAGTCCGCCAGATCGGCCAGCTTGTAGGGGTCGCGTTCGCCCTTCAGAATGCTGCCGATTATCGCCAGCCCGCTGACTCCGCTCACGTCGCGCAGCGCGTTGGCCAACTGAATGTTCATCTTGGTCAGCGCCTTCTGCATGTGCTGCACCTCCTGGGCGGCCTCCTTGACGTGCCGGTCCCGGACTCGCCAGATCGTGCGCACGTATTCCATGTCTTGCTGCAGGCGGAACGAATCGCGCAGCAGTCCGTAGGTGTGCAGTTTCATCAGCCGCTGGCATTCCTGCACGTCGGTCTTCCGGCCCGGAACATTCTTGGTGTGCTGCGCGTTCACCAGGAAAACCTCGATGCCATGCCGTTCCAGAATGTCGTACAGGGGAATCCAGTATACCCCCGTCGCCTGCAGCGCCACCGTGACGATCCTGCACGATACCAGCCATTCCGCCATCCGGTGCAGGGCTTCGGTCCAGCACCCGAATTCCCGCACCGGGTTCTCATCCCGATCCGGAGGCACGGCTGCGAAGTGGCTTCCGCTGCCCACGTCGATCCCTGCTGCATTGGGGTGTACAATCGCCAAACCGGGATCGCTCGCCGCTGCGCGCCGCCCTAGCTCCCGGCGCTGCGCGCTGTTCATCCGGCCGTTATTCAACCGCTCGAAGGCGGACGTTTTCATCTTTCGCTTTGCCATGCCATGCTCCTCAAGTCCGATTTCAGGCCCGGCTCGGCTCGGCTTGCGAAAGAACTGCAGACTCTCCAACGGGGTCGATCCGGACCTTTTTTTAAAGGCCGGACTCGCCACCAATCAATGCATCGCGGAAGCCGAAGTCACGCTGAAAGGCGGGCATAAAGCACCAATCGGGTATCGACCATAGCTTGCCGCCGGGTCTATTCCGATTAAACCTCTCTCGGGGCGCGGACGCAAAGTTTCCGGCTCAATGCACCGCGGCTTCGACGCGGATGACCGCTAAAAGCCGGTTGCAGCCAGGATTGGCTGCCTATAGTTATTCCCCACAATCCTTAGAACCGGAACGTAAATCCGCCCTCGCCCGCGAAGAACTGCGGAATGATCGCGCTCGATGGCGTGATAAATCCTGCGGGCTTCCCGAACTGGCCGCTTCGAATGTTGCCCTGGTAATCGCCGCCGAAGTTTGCCCGGTTTGTCAGGTCAAAGGTTTGGAACATGAACTCCAAGCTGGCCTTTTCGCGAATATGAAAGACCTTGCTAAACCGCGCATCGAGTTGATAGAAAGGCGCGCCCCGGAGCGAATCGAATGACGTAGTGTGGCAGGTTCCCGCTGCCAGACATGCGCGGAGTTGGGCGGCGGTGTAGGCTTTGGTAGCGATGTAGTTTTTCGGGTCGCTATTTAAGAGCACCGCGAAATCCGTGGCGCTGCCATTGCCAACTCCGTAGTAGTCGGTACCTTCCTTGGCCGAGTAAGGACGCGCAGACGCCCACTGCATGATGGGAGCGAACCGGAAGCCCCAGGGCAGCTCAACTACGCCACTAGTAACCCAGCGGTGCCTCTCATCGGCAGGGGCGGGCCCGAAGTCGTGCGCCGCAAAAATGTTCGAGGGGTCGGTCGCGCCTTGTCCAAAGTTGGCTGCGGAACCGTTATAGGCTACGGCCTTCGAAAAGACATAGTTAGTGTTCATGCTAAAGCGACGGCTAAACCGCCGACGGTAGGAAAGATTCAGCCCGTCATAGCGCGAGCGGCCGATGGAGGCGAAATCGGTGAGGCTTCCAAGCACGGGAACGCCCGCCGCCGTGAATGCGGACGTGAGCAGACGTCCGGGGGAGGTCGGACTCTTAGGATTAATTTGAACGCTCTTCGATTCGTGCAGGCTGAGCACGTGCGTGTACTCTAACTCAACGACGTTGGCATCGTTGAACGAGTGCGTGTAGCCGATGTTGTACTGCTCGGTGTACGGATTGCGGTATTTCGGATCGATCAGGCGGCCTGTGGCACCGGCAGGCAGGCTGGTGGGAGGAGGTGGCGGGATCGGAAGCGTATCAACGCCATAGCGAAACTGCGAGAGCGGCTTCCCTGTCGTGGAC
This sequence comes from Bryobacterales bacterium, assembly GCA_025353235.1. Lineage (GTDB taxonomy): Bacteria > Acidobacteriota > Terriglobia > Bryobacterales > Bryobacteraceae > JANXQZ01. Next base: position 2,509 of record JANXQZ010000284.1, on the reverse strand, counting down.
ACGATGTCCGCGTTCGGATCACCCGGGCCGGTGCTGTTCAGGTTCAACACGGTGGCAAAGATGGTGGGGTTTGCCTGTTGGATCATAAACAAGGTAATGTTCTGGAAGATCTGGCCATAGTAGATGCCGAATCCGCCGCGCAGTATGTCCCGTCCTTTGCCGGTTAGGTCGTAAGCAAAGCCGACGCGCGGGCTGAAGTCCTTATTGTCGTCGTGCGGAACTCCCGCATACGGGCTGCCGATTGCCTTCAATTCCTGGTACGCGCGGGATCTCGTTTGCGTTTGACCAGCCACTAGATTGAAGTCTCTGTCCCATCGAACGCCCAAATTCAGAGTGAGGCGGCGGCTTACCTTCCAGTCGTCCTGGAAATACAGACCGAACATGTTCGTCTTCAGGAAAAAGTATGGGTTACCGGAGGTCTCGGAAATGTTGCTGAGTGCGCCCGGCGTCGCGAAGCCCTGGGGATAAGTGGTTTTGTCGCTCAGGATCACGCTGGGATCGTCGATAAACGTAACCGACGGTGTCGGCGTGAACTCAAAGAATCCGCCCAGGGAAGGTTCATGAACCCAATCGAATCCAGTCTTAAAGTTGTGCTTGCCGCGAGTGATTGAAATGTCATCCTTGAACTGCCACTTTTTCTGGAACGACTGTTGCGGCACGTTTCCGTTAGTTCCAAAGTACTCACCCGAACTGAAGTTGACGGTAGGAAGCTTCTGTGTCGAATCGATCACGTTGTTCCAGTACTGATACCCAACAGTTGCCGAGTTGACGATGGTGGGAGTGATCACCGAGTTGAAATTGACGCTGGCCAGGATCAGTTGATTGGTGGTAAAGTTGCCTGCCGTCAGATCGTTGTTGTTCCCGGACTGATCATTTAATCCGTTGTTATGTTGATTTGTGTAGCTGAAGAAAGCGCTGTGTTTGTCGTTGAAGCGATGGTCCCATCGGCCGTTGTAGCGCCAATCGAAATATGGGATTGCAATGGCTATCGCCGGTTGCGCGCCCAGAGGCTTGGCCAGCACTAGTTCCTTGTAGAGCGTGGGGTCCACGCCAATGCTGGTTGCTTCCCGCTCGCGCTCAATGGCGAAGAACAGGAAGTCCTTGTCCTTGCGCACCGGGCCTCCGACGGATCCGCCAAACTGCTGCCGGGAGTAGGCAGACTTGGGATTTCCCGCCTGCTTGGAAAAGTAGTCGTTCGCATTCAACGCCTCGTTGCGATCGAAGAAATAGAGCGCACCATGCAACTGATTGGTTCCGGACCGGGTGATGGCCGTAATCGCCGCTCCTTCGCTGCGTCCATTAGCCGCTGAGAATCGCTGCGTGCTGATGTTGAATTCGGCTACCGCTTCAAGCGGCAACTGCATCACGGGTCCGCCGACTGTGTTGTCCTTGTCGTCGATGCCGTTCACCGTAACGTTTACGTTGCGGCCGTTGGAGCCGTCCACTGAGAACACGCCGATGCGATTCTTCGTCGGGTCGTAGGAATTGACCGGGCGCGCGCCGGGAGCCAAATATGCCAAATTCACGAAATCCCGACCGTTCAGAGGCAAATCCTCGATCTCCTTGGTGGTGATCGGTATGCTGACATCGGTTTTATTCAGGTCCACCATCGGCGCGCCGCCCGCCTCCACAGTGATCACTTCCGCTTGGGTGCTGGGCGATAGGCTGACGTCTTGTTCCGTCGTCCGACTGACGGAAACCTCCAGGTTTTCATACTTCGGCGTTGCGAACCCAGGCATCGCGATTGTGAGCTCATAGAGTCCCGCTGGCAAAAGTTCAAAGCGGAATCCGCCATTTTGGCCCGATTTGACTTCGCGCATGAGTCCCGTGTTTTTGTTAATGGCTTTGACACTGGCGTTCGGGACTATCGCGCCCGACTTATCGGTGATCGTTCCGATCAAAGCACCAGTGGAATTGAGTTGAGCAAGCGCCGCGAAAGCTCCCAGTAAGAGAGCCAGCACCAGCGCAGTAAACCTGCTTTGCATAAAATGTCCCCCTCGTGAAGGATTCTTCACGATAACCAACCTTGAAAAGCGCAGTGTTGAGCAGATCGTAACACAACCAACCACTTGTTGGAAGAACTTTTAGCAACCATCGAAAACTTCTATCGACAAATCAGCCCAGAAAGATTATGAGAGTATTCCCTAACCTCGCCCACGTATAGGGCGTGAGACTTCCTAAGTTTTGTATCCTCTTAGCGTTCACTGCCTGGACGGCATGCGCGGCCGTCATCGTCCAACTGCGGGTGCTCGAAGGCGAAGGCGGGGTATATCCAATCGGTTCCCGAGCAACTCGCGGACTCACCGTTCAGGTGACCGACGAGACTGGGAAGCCGGTGGACGGGGCCACGGTAAGCTTCCGCCTGCCCGAGCAGGGTCCCAGCGGAGCCTTTTCTGGAGGCCTGAGAACGGATGTAACCACCACCCATAGCGACGGCAAGGCGACCGCGTGGGGCATGCAGTGGAACAAGACGCCAGGTCCGTTCGAGATTCGGATCACAGCCGTGAAG
>JANXQZ010000283.1 GCA_025353235.1 Bryobacterales bacterium | reverse complement strand
TCTCTTCATAGCGAGTGCCGGAATCGATGTTGTCCCTGTTGATATTGAGCAGGCGCACAATGCTCGCCAAGCTTTCCACCAATATGGCAAGGGGCACCATCCCGCTGGGCTAAACTTCGGCGACTGCTTCTCTTACGCATTAGCCAAAACAACAGGGCTGCCCTTGCTGTTTAAGGGTCGTGATTTCTCGAGGACTGATATCCCGTCGGCGCTGGGAACAGACCACCCGACCACGAACTGATAATCGGTAGGTTAACTGGCCTGCTGCACCACGGTACGCAAGTCGTTGAAGCTGTACCCAAAGCCCCGAACCGATCGGATCAACTGCGGGTTCCCCGGTTCCGCTTCCAACTTCTGCCGAAGGCGCAGAACATAAACGTCGACGGTTCGATCTGTCACGGCCCGGTCATTGCCCCAGACCGCATCCAGCAGTTGTTCGCGGCTGAACACAACCCCCGCCCGCCCCATCAAATATTCCAGCAACCGGAACTCGGTCGCGGTTAACGACAACTCCTGGCCGTTCAAGCGAACTTGGCACCGCGCGCGATCCAGTTCCAGTGCACCCGCTTTGAGCACCGAAATCGCATCGGTTGGGCGGCGAAGTTGCACTTTAATCCGCGCGATCACTTCACGGACGAAGAACGGTTTCACGATATAGTCGTTGGCACCTAGTTCCAGGCCTACGATGCGATCCGTTTCAGAGGCCCGCGCGGTAATGAAGATGATCGGCGTGGGCGCGAGTTCGGCATGGCTGCGCAGGCGCTTGCAAATATCCAGCCCGTCGGAATCGGGCAGCATAATGTCGAGAACGATCAGGTCCGGCCGCTCCCGAACGCAGAGGTCGACCGCCCCTCTTCCGGTATTCGCGCCGACCATTTGAAAGCCCTCCCGCTCCAGGTTATATTTCAAAAGCGCATACAGATCCAGGTCGTCTTCAATAAGCAGGATTTTCTTCATTTGATCAATTCCACTTTGAACATATCCCGCAGTCAATTACGTTTCGATTACAGACTAGTGAAATAGTGTTTCAAAGCTTGATAAGCTTCTCGATTTACACTGGTTATGTCGATGGCAACCCAAGTAACCGCAACCAGCAGCATGCAATCGCTTGACGATCCCAGTCTCTATCTGAATCGGGAGTTGAGTCTGCTGGCGTTCCAGCGGCGCGTTCTGGAAGAAGCGCAAGATCAGAATCATCCTCTTCTGGAACGGGTGAAGTTTCTTTCGATTCTCTTCTCGAACTTGGACGAATTTTTCATGGTGCGGGTAGCCGGGCTGATGCAGAAACTGGAGAGCGGGCCAGAACCCAGCATTGACGGAAGGCCGGTCACGGCCCAATTGGAGGCGATCCGAAGCGAGGTGTCGTCGCTAGCCGACGCGGCATATGACTACTTTCAAACCGGCTTGGCGCCAGCTTTGGAGCAAGCTCGAATTCATATCGTCGAGTACGCTTCTCTCAGCGACGCGCAGCGGGAGGTCATGGAAAGTTACTTCCTCGAAACGGTCTTCCCGGTGTTGACTCCGCTCGCGTTCGACCCGGGCCGTCCTTTCCCCCATATGTCGAACCTGAGCCTGAATATAGCGGTGGTGGTGAAGGACGATGTGGGCGAGCACTTCGCTCGGGTGAAGGTTCCAGACACGCTGGCCCAACTCGTTCGAGTGAGTCAGCCGGTTCATTTGGCCGAAGAAACAGGATCGAAACCTGCCGAATTTTCATTCCTCTGGCTCGAACAAGTAATCATCGCAAACTTGAAATATCTTTTCCCCGGACTTGTGATTGTGGAGGCCCATCCTTTTCACATTACCCGTGACGCGGAAGTAGCGATCCAGGAAGTGGAAAGCGACGACATGCTGGAGACCGTGGAAGAGGCGGTTTGGCGGCGCAGATTTCGAGACGTCGTCCGCCTTCAGGTAAATGCGCGCATGCGCCCGAAGATCCTCGAAATTCTGATCAGCAATCTGGAGTTGGATCAAAACGACATCTACCGCGTAGCTGGCCCGATCGACCTGGGCAGAATCAGGCACCTGTTGAGTATCGACCGGCCTGATCTTAAAGATAAGCCGTTTACGCCCGCAACACCGCCAGGTCTGCAGACGAAACCCGATGACGATCTGTTCGCGCGCATTCGGCAGTGCGACATGCTGCTCCACAATCCTTACGAGTCTTTTCAACCAGTAGTTGAATTTCTGCGCAGAGCCGCGCGCGACCCGGACGTTCTGGCAATTAAGATGACGCTGTATCGCACGGGCCGGAACTCCCCAATCGTGGCGGCGCTAGTGGATGCGATCGAGAACGGAAAACAAGTAGCCGTGCTGGTGGAGCTGAAGGCGCGCTTCGACGAAGAG
>JANXQZ010000279.1 GCA_025353235.1 Bryobacterales bacterium | reverse complement strand
CGATGCGCAACTGCCACGCGTGAAGACGCTGGAGGAGTTCGACTTCACGCAAGCGCCGCAGATCCCGGCGGCGAAGATTCGGGATCTGGCGGAGGGCGGCTACATCGGCAGAAGCGAGCCCGTGGTGTTGATCGGGGAGTGCGATCCTGAGACATTCTGCACCTCCTTGCTACACGACTGAAAACACAAAGCATCTATACGTCGGTTCTAAGCCGACGGACTGTCCTTCCTCGAATTCAGCTTCCGGCATCGTCCCCAATCTCAGCGAACATCGGCATAGACGGCCGGCACTCAGCCGATAGTCGCCTCGGCGCACGTTTCGCGCGGGCGACCTCCCGCACGACATCCGTCGACTGAATCGCCTCTACCGGAATTTCCCACGGCGCCCACGGAACGACTTGGGTGGCCGGTATTTTGTTCGACTCGATCAGTCGACGTACGACTTTGTGGCTGATCCCCAAACGCTCCGACGCTTCTTCCAAGGTAATGGTCTGGCGCGGCATGTTCGTTGCGTTGTACGCAGCCAGCTCATGATAGCCGCGTATCGAGCGGACGCGGCCTTCATTCCAAGTATTACCGGCTCCGGTCTTCAGGCCCAGCCGATTCAGGGTCGCAGCGATCTGGTCATCCGGAAACCTACCGGACATTCGCCGCAGGACTTCAATCGTTTCCAGATTCGTGCAGCGGCTATGCCTGCCGGTGAGATTCTTCTTCATGCGAAGCTCGGAGTGCCGGCCTCCGGTCCAATGAATCAGCAATATGATTTCAGCGGTGGAGTCATCCACATCCGCGACGATCTCTTCGATCAGAATCCGGGTGATCCGCTGCTTCAGACGCATGTCGGTAGCCGGTGAGTTCCATACCGCGGGCAGATCTTGAGCCAAGCTGAGCAGCACCTCTCTGTCCGGAACCTGAGTGGTACCGGTGGGCAACTCGTTGTCGCGTAATCGTTGTTCCACTTCTCCTACAGCAGAGAGAGCGGCATTCCAACGCGCCTCCAGTTCCGATGCCACCAGACGGTTATCCGGGTCGACGGCTTCATATCGCCGGGATGCCAACCGTGCTTCATAGCGAATCTGCTCCAGTTCCAAGGAGAGCGTCCGATGGCGATCACGCTGTTGCTCAACAACTCGCGCCGCCACCTCCAAAGCCGCTTCGACCGCATTACCTTCCACTGCCTGGAGAAGTTCAGCTGCAACGGCTCGGTCCGGTTTCAAGCCGCCGAATGAGATGCACCATCCCTCTCCATGATTGATATGCGCCCCACGGCAATGATAGCGAGGCACGTCGCCATGCGTGCCGCTGTAGGCGACGTGTAACATCCTCCCGCACCGGTGGCAACGCAGTATCCCGGCTAACAGGCTCCGGCCCCCACGACCAGCCTTCGGTTCCATGCGCGATTTCATATGTGCATTATCGGCCAGCATTGATTGATTGCGTTCGAACTGCTCCCACGAAATGTAACCGGGATGGTGATCGCGAATCAAGACCATCCACGTATTGAGCGGTTTGACATGTCCCTCGCTCTTTCTGGCACGACCATTCACCACCTTTGTCCGCGACTCCGTCTTCCCAAAACCATAGGCTCCGGCGTACATCGGATTTCTCATCATGTGCCAGATGGTGTTGTATACCGGCAGCTTCCAGATGACGTCGTGTCCTGGCGAATCGTGTCCTGGCGAATCCAAAACAAGCGCCGGCAAGGTCGTCTGCTCTCCACGAAACCACAATAGGACTTGGCGAGCGCTTCCCAACTCGCTGATCTTTGTGAATACCAGATGAACTGCATTTTGCACTCGGCGGTCCGGATCCATTTCGACTTTTCCGTGAGGAGTCCATCGGAAGCCCACTGGCAACCGGAACTGGAGTTCGCCTCGGCGTGCCTTTTGGCGAATAGCTTCAAGCGATCGTTGTCGCAACAGATTCAACTCGAACTCGCTCATTGTTCCCTTGAGCCCAAGCAGCAGACGGTCGTTGAGGATGCCCGGATCGTAAACCCCGTCCGGATCGATGACGATGGCCCGAACTAATCCGCAAAGTTCGATCAGGTGATGCCAGTCCCGGCCATTGCGCGCTAGCCGCGATGCTTCGATGCACAAGATTGCGCCCACCTGGCCCGTACAAACTTCCGTCACGAGATGTTGAAATCCGGGACGCTCCATCTGGCCGGAGCCGGATCGGCCAAGATCCTCATCAATGATCTCCACCTGTTGAAACCCTAACTGGCGGGCATGCTCGGCGAGACCGTATTGCCGTCGCTGGCTCTCCTGATTGTGAATCACCTGGCCAGGTGATGACTGGCGAACATACACGATGGCCCGACGGGTCAAGTGCTCGGGTGTAATCTTCGGATTCATTCCTGCTCCTCTGACTCCGTCGCGCGCGGTTCCGCAATTGCGTTCAACAGCAGGTCGGCCAAGGCCACAGCCAGTTCCCGCTGTTTGCTTTCTGGCAACACCATCGGCTTACTGTCACAAAAGAGCAGATTCATCTGCGGCGTGCCCATTGTCTTCTTTGTTTGCATTCGAGCCATCCGATCGCACCTTCCTTATTGATGCGTTACCGCGATCGGGCCCGGAGTGCAAGCTGTTTAATAACGACCAAAGCTCGGCCAACGCTGCGGCCGATGCTAACGGAGTCCCACTCGTGAAGCTTGGACCTCGCACCGGATCCACCATCCACGACGGGAATCCACCAATTGTTCCGTCAGGAAATTCGCAAAAGATGTACTCGCCACGGGGAAATTTCACCCTTCGACGGACGCGCAGATTCTGTCCGTTGAGAGGGTGGAATGGGTAGTGAATCTTAACGATCTCCGAACTATGGGCATTATGTTTTGGGCTCGTGTGGCACAGGCAAAACGCACTTGCTCACGGGATTGTGCGTGGCGGCATGTCGCCAGAAACGCCGTGTTCGTTTCACGACGGCGGCGGGGCTCGTCAACGAACTGGTGGAAGCGAAGCACCAGCTGCAACTACGAAGAGTGATGGCACGCTGGAGCCGCTACGATCTCATTGCCATCGACGAAGTGGGTTACGTACCCCTGGCAGAGGTCGGTGCTGAATTTCTGTTCCAGGTTGTGGCTGAACGGGCCGAGAAAGCAGCCGTTGTCATGACCACGAACCTGCCGTTTTCCGAGTGGACGCAGGTGATCCCGAACGCGCGGCTGTGCAAAGCATTGCTGGATCGGATTACCGACCGGGCGCATATCATGGAAACCGGCACGGAGTCTTATCGCTTCCGGCGGACGGCCGCTAAGCAGAAGAAAGCCGGCAAGTAGACGCGAGACAACCATAGCTGTGGAAATGACGGTCCGTGGAAAGCCTGGAAAACCGAAAGCAGGTTTTCCACCCTTCCCACCGCCCTTGGGAATCGCTGCGCGATTCCCACATTCCCACAGCTTCGACTGTTTTCTTGTTGAGGGATTAAAACCCCGTGAGGCAAAATCAGCCTCACTCAAATCAACGACTTAGGGTGGGC